>JBGPYK010000418.1:0-3330 GCA_041493245.1 Methylomirabilia bacterium
ATCTTTTGTCGTATTTCAAGACCTGACCCCGACGTTGACAGTGCCAGGTCGGTCGCATAGGCTCGACTCGATGGGCACCTTCCGCGTCAGGATCGAGGTCGGCGATCCCGCCGGCGAGCGCTACGAGGCCGTCGAGGCGGTCGTGGACACGGGAGCCACGTATACGGCTCTGCCGGCGGACTTGTTGCGCGACCTTGGCGTAGTTCCGCACGCGCGGGCCACGTTCGTCCTGGCGGACGGTCGCCAGGTGGAGCGGGAGATCGGCCGAACGTGGATCCGGGTAGACGGGCACACCGAGCTCACCCTTGTCGTCTTCGGCGGACCCGACAGTCAGCCGCTGCTCGGGGCCTACGCGCTCGAAGGCTTGCGACTCGCGGCCGATCCGGTGGGCCGGCGGCTGACGCCGGTACCGGGCTTGCTGCTCTGTGCGGAGGCGGTTGGGAGGTGAAGCCCGTCTTTCTCCCTCTCCCTAACGCTTGAGAAGGCGCTGGCGCAGGAGTCGCCGGGCCAGCTCGTAGATGTCCTTCTTGTCCCCTTCCTTCCGCCGCCCCACAGCCACGACCAGGATGGTGATCATCTGGCGTTCAACTTTATAGATGATCCGGTAGCGCTGGCCGATAGCCCGGACGGCCCGATAGCCCGCCAGTTCCCCGATCAACGGCTTGCCGAGGGTTTCCGGCGCCTTCGCCAGCTCTTCGACCCGCGCAATGATCTGTCCCCGGATCCGGCGGTCGGCGATGGCCTCCACCATCTCAAGGGCCGTCTGGGTCCACTTGATCTGGTAGGGGAGCGCGCTCATCCGCCAAGACGCTTCCGGGCAGCCTCGTGGCTGACCAGCCGGCCCTTGCGGATGTCCTCCAGGCTCGAGCGCAGGGCGGCCGTCGTGTCAGGATCACTGAGCACGTCCAGCGTCTCGATGATGCTTTCGTATAGCTCCCACGGCAGCAGCGCCAGGACGGGTCGGCCGTGGCGCGTGATGCTCACCGCCTTGTCGGGCGTCTTGGCCAGCTGCTCAGGCAGATCCAGGAGCGCCCGACGGGCCTCGGTGATCGTCAGCTGAGTCATTCCCTCTCACCTCCCCCTTCAAATGTCCATTGGAGTGTACATCATTCTGATCATCTTGGCAAGGGCACTTGCGGGCAGCGAATGTAGGATTTCAAGACCTGACCCCAAGAACTGCTTACCAGTACCGCATCGCGTCGCGCAGGATCCACTCGAGCTCGGCGGCGCCGACCGTGCGGGGGGCGCCGGCGAGGAGCCTCGGCTGGCGCAGGGTGCCCTCGATCAGCGCGGGGATGTCGCGCTCGGTGTAGCCGATCGCGGTGAGGCCGTTGGGGATCCCGGTGTCGCGCATGAGCGCGATCAGCGCCTGCGGCAGCGCCTCGCGCCGCTCCGCCTCGCCGAGGCCGGCCACCGGCGCGCCCAAGAGCTCGGCGGCGCGGAGGTGCCGCTCGGGCGCGGAGGGGTACGTGAAGCGGAACGTGGCCGGCGCGGTGAGGATGACCGACATCCCGTGCGGCACGAGCGCGTGCCGGGTGCGGTAGCCGGCGGGGACGTAGTCGCGCACGAGCCCGGCGATCGGGTAGGCGACCGCGTGCGGGATGTGGACGCCGGCATTGCCGAAGCCGACGCCGGCGTAGTTCGCGGCGAGCGCGAGGTGCACGCGCGCGTCGAGATCGAGCCCGTTCAGCACGGCGCGGCGGAGGTAGCGGGCGGCGTACTCCATCGCTTTCTCGCACCACACATCGCTCGCGGGATTGGCGCCGATATACGCGGGGCGGTCCGGCGGGTGGTACTTCGGTCGCGCGTTGTAGGGCCGCGTCGTGTACGACTCGATCGCGTGCGTGAGAATGTCGGCGCCCGCCGCCGCCGTCACCTCGGGCGGCGCGGTGAGCGTGTTGAGCGGGTCCACGACGCCCAGCGTGGGCCGGAGCAGGCGGTGCGACACGCCGGCCTTCACGTTCTGGTCGAGGACGTGCGTCACGGCCACCGCCGTCGTTTCGCTCCCCGTGCCCGCGGTGGTCGGGACGGCGATGAGCGGCCGGAGCGGGCCGGGGACCGGCACCCCACGGCCCACGGGCTTGTTGATGTAGTCGAGCAGCGGCGCGGGGTAGCAGGTGAGGAGGTTGGCCGCTTTGCACGTGTCGATCGTGCTGCCGCCGCCGACGGCGATGAGGCCATCGAACTCCTTCGTGCGCGCGTACTGGGCGGCGTCCTCCATCGACCGGTCGGTCGGCTCGACCTCGACGCCGTCGTAGACGTCGGCCTTCACGCCTTGCTCCTCGAGCAGCGCCCGCACGCGTTCGGGCACGCCGAGCTCGCTGAGGTTGCGGTCGGTGAAGATCAGGGCCTTGCGGATCCCGAGCCGGCTCGCGTCGAAGCCGATCTCGTCCATGGCCCCGAGCCCAAACTTGATCGGCGACATCTCCATGACAAAGACGGTCTCGGTCGGTAGCGTCACGCCCTTCATCGCGGTCCTCCGATGGTCTCAGGTTGATCGGGGCCCCTAGGATACACCGGGAGCGCCGTCCGCGCGCAAGGGGCGGCGCCGGATCGACCAACTCATCGATAGACGTCCCTGCGATGCCCAACCCGGACCACGACGACGAGCAACTCTCCGTCCCCGACTGAGTAGACGACTCGATACCGGCCCACTCTTATACGATACCGATCGCCCTCTCCGGCGAGCTTCTCGCAACCAGGCGGCCGAGGATCATCGGCCAGCGAACGGATGCCGGCCACGATGCGCTGACGATCCTTCTTTTGGTCAACGGCTTCGATCTCCTTGGCCGCGGACGCCTTGATCAGGACCCTATAACTTGCCACGCCGCTTGAGAGCCTTCACGAACTGCTCGAAGTCCAGACTCGGCTCCCGCTTGCGCTCGCCAAACGCCGCCAGATCCTCTGCGTCCTCCGCCAAGGTCAACTTCACAGCCTCGTTGACCATGTCCGAGATGGACTTATCGGACGCAGCTGCCCTGAGCCGCAGGGCCCGGTGAATCTCCGCTTCAAAATACACGGTCGCTCGTTTGGAGGTGTTCATGCGAGCACTTTAGCGCTTTGACGTCTAGACGTCAAGTGCGCCCTGCTGGAGATACCGTTGGCGGCATACCTCCCTGTAGCACTCGAACGGTGTCAGGCGAATGCCGCGAAATGGATACACCGGGTGAGATAGAATCGGCCCCAAGGAAACGGGGAGCGCCCACCGAGCGCTGCCCACCCCTCAGCCGGGATACCTAGTCGCAGAGTCCGGGTGCGGTACTCCTCCCGCCATGCCGTATCTCTTGTGACACGGATTGACAAGCCAGACGGGCAAGTCGCACGTTGGCG
>JBGPYK010000509.1:0-2731 GCA_041493245.1 Methylomirabilia bacterium
CGAGACGTCGGGCGTCACCGCGATGTCGAGCCCCGACCGCACCATCGTCTCGTCGTGGATGCCGCGCCACAGATGGCGCCGATCGGGCATGTGACAGTCCTGGCACTGCACGCCCCGACGCGCGAAGGGGCTCGCCTTCCATTCCTCGTAGGTGTTCTGGAGGAGCTTACCGTTCAGGGCAAGTCCGTCGGGATTGCTCTGGTGACAGCCGCGACAGAACTCGCTCGCCAGGAAGGCCGGCGTCCGGGTGACGCCGCGATGCGGAAGGCGGTCCCGCGGCACGGGGCTCGCGAGCGAGCCGTCGCGCCGCGGCGGGCCGAAGCGCTCGTGGCCGCGTACGTGGCAGGCCGCGCACACCACCCCGCGGCCGCGGAGCGCCGCGTCGAACGTCGGGTTGGCCGCGACGCGTGTTCTCGTTCTCGTCACCGCCGACTGCTCGGCGAGGGGAGCGTGACAGACGTGACAATCGATTGGTGACGCGGGATCAGCAGCGGCCATCTCAACGAGCTGGCCAGCGACGCCGGGGCCCATGGCGCCGGCATGCACGCTCGTGCGCCAGTCGCCGAGCTGCACGGGGTGGCAGGTCCCGCACGCCTCGGGATGGAGGGACGACTCCAGCGGGCCGAAGGTCGGCGGGGGTGGCCCCTGCGGTGCGAGAGGATTCGTCCAGTGGCGCCGTACGAATTGTTCAACGGAGTCGGCCGCGTGGCCGGCGCTCGCGATGACGACGATCGCCAGTGCGGCGGCGGCCGGGAGCGGCCATCGCCGGGCCGCGCGGCGGCCCCAGCAGCCGGACGTGCTAGGCTGCCGGTCTGATTCCGTCATGACCGCCGATTCGATCCGTGTCACCGCGATCGGCTGGAAGGCCCGCGACATCGTCGGAGACGGCTGGCGATCGGTAGAGCTGATCGCCACGCTCTCGCGGTCCCTCTATCTCGACGTCTCCGGAGAGATGATCTGGCTGGGCCCCGCGGAGTCGACCCTCCACGGTCGCGCTGTCCTCACCGCAGCCGTCCCGGCCCTCAGCGCAGGCCCGATCAGGCATCGTCTGCATTTCGACCTGATCCGCGCCGTCGAGTGGCAGCCCGCTGAGGCCGTCGTCACGCCGGCTGACGCCGATCGGCTGCTCGAGGGGTGCCGCGCGATCCTCACCGCCGTTGGAACCCTCGGCACGCCCGACGGCTTCGGCGCCCTCCTCGTCGGTGCGTCGCCGGCGTTTCCCCTCGATCACGCGGCGGCGAGTGCCCGGCTCGTGGTCCGTGCGTGCGCGCGGGGCGACGCGGCCGGCGCCGCGACGGCGGCCGAGGGTCTGCTCGGCCTCGGTCCGGGGTTGACGCCGGCCGGCGACGATTTCGTCGGGGGCGTGTTCTTCGCGCGCCGCCTGCTCGCGCAGGCCGAGGCCGCGCCCGCGGAGCGGTGGCGCGAGGCGGCGGACTGGATTCGCGCCCGCGCAGGCGACCAGACCCACCGGATCAGTGCCACGCTGCTCGGCGATTTGCTCGACGGTGCGGGCTACGCGCCGCTTCACGACCTCGCGTCCGCGCTGGCCACCGCGAGGCCGCCCCACGTCGCGCTCGACGCCGCGCGGCGGCTGGTCCGCATCGGCCACTCCTCGGGGTGGGACATGCTCGCGGGCTTCATCGGCGCCTGCCTCGGAGACTTCACGTCCGGCGCCTCGCCATGACCCGCTACGTTACACGATCCCGCTCCGCGATGGCCGGACGTGACCTGATCTCTGCGGTAGAGTACGAGGCACCCCATCACCCGGACCGAACGCCTGGAGGATGCACGTGGACCCGTATCGGCTGCCGCGCACCGTCGTCCCGATCCGTTACGACCTCCGCCTCACGCCCGACCTCGTCGCGCACACCTTCGCCGGCGAGGAGACGGTCACCGTGAGCGTGAGCGAGGCGACCGCGGAGGTCGTGCTCAACAGCGCGGAGCTGACGATCGAGGAGGTCGCCGCCGAGAACGCCGCCGGGGAGCGCGCGTGCGGGATGGCGATCACCGACGAGGAGGCCGAGCGCTCGCGCCTGATCTTCGACCGGCCGCTGAGCGCAGGGGAGTGGCGGCTCCGCCTCCGCTTCCACGGCACGCTAAACGACAAGCTGCGCGGCTTCTACCGCAGCACGTACAAGGACCTGGGGGGGGCAACACACACGATCGCGGCAACCCAATTCGAGGCGACGGACGCGCGGCGCGCCTTCCCCTGCTGGGACGAGCCCGACTTCAAGGCCGTGTTCGCGGCAACCCTCGTCATCGACCCCGCCCTGACGGCGGTCTCCAACACCGCGGTCGTGGAGGAACGCGTCGAGGGGGGCAAGAAGATCGTGCGCTTCGCCGACACCATCCGCATGTCGACTTATCTGGTCGCGTTCGTCGTGGGCGAGCTGGAGGCGACCGATCCCCTGCCCGCCGGCCGTGTTCCCCTGCGCGTATGGTGCGTGCCCGGCAAGCGCCGGCTGGCCGCCTTCGGGCGGGAGGTGGGGGCCTTCACGCTCCGCTTCTTCGAGGAGTATTACGGCGTGCCCTACCCCGGGGACAAGCTCGATTTGCTCGCCATCCCGGACTTCGCGGCGGGTGCCATGGAAAATTTCGGCGCCATCACCTTCCGCGAGACCGCCCTCCTCGTCGACGAGGGCGCCGCCACCCACGTCGAGCTGGAGCGGGTGGCCGACGTCGTGGCCCACGAGAACGCGCACATGTGGTTCGGCGATCTCGTCACCATGAG
>JBGPYK010000569.1:0-2361 GCA_041493245.1 Methylomirabilia bacterium
ATCGTGTTGAAGACCGCGTTCTGGCCGTGGTAGTTCCAGAAGAAAAAGTACTCAGGAAAGTTCAGCCACCCGCCGAACGCGTTGATGTAGAGCGGCATCTCCTTCTTGAGCATCAAGTTCCGCCAGTTCGCGCCCGGGATGCGGTTGATCGTGGTCTTGATTCCGATCTGGGCGAGCGACTCCTGGACGAGGACGGCCATCGGCTCGTTGATCGTCGAGAACCCCTGGTCGAAGTAGAGCGGCGTCTCAAAGCCGTTCGCGAAACCCGCCTCGGCCATGAGTGTCTTGGCGCGCGGGATGTCAGTCTTGTAGGGCGAGGCCTTGGGATCGTAGCCGGACGTGTTGGTGGCAATCGGGTTGCCGCTCAGCGGCGCGCCCCGACCGAAGACGGCGGCGGAGAAGATCGTCTCGTACGGCAGCGCGTAGGCCACGGCTTGGCGGACCTTCACGTTGTTGAAGGGCGGGTTCTTGACGTTCATCCCGACGTAGGCGTGGGCGTTCTCCACGGGATGCCCGACGACCGTCAGCTTGCCGGCCTTGGCGATCTCGGCGAAGTCCTTGGGCGGCAGCTCGAAGGAGATGTCGGCGTCGCCGCGCTCGAGCAGCGCCCGGCGGTTGCCGGCTGACGGAACCTCGCGCACGATGATTTTCTTGAGCTTCGGCAGCGGGCCCGACTTCCACTCGTCGTAGCGGACGTACACGGTCTCGGTGCCGGGCTTCCACGACTCGAGCTTGTAGGCGCCACTCCCCGCCTCGTTGCTCTTCAGCCACTCCATGGCCCACGGGTCGCTCGCCGTGACGTGTTTCTTCGCCAGCTCGGCGTTGATGATGACGGGGACGGGCACGGCGAGGTCGGGCATCGTCAGCTTGTCGCGGCGGAGGAAGGTCACCTTGAAGGTGTGGTCGTCCACGACGACGAACTGCTCGGGCTTCTCGAGGGAGCCGGCCTTCATCTGGAAGGTCGGAAAGCCGCCCACCGTGACCGCTCGGTCGAAGGACCACTTGACGTCCCGGGCGGTCACCGGTGTGCCGTCGTGGAAGCGCGCGTCCTTGCGCAGCTTGAAGGTCACCGACATCCCGTCGGCGGCCATCTGCCAGCTCTCGGCCAGCTCGGGGCGGAGCACGGTGTAGTCGTACGAGCGCGTGCCGTCGGGCAGGGTCTTGACGCCAAACGTCATGAGCCGGTCGTAGAAGTTCCAGGACGCCTGATAGGCGGGGCGATTGGTGCCGACGCCGTGGATGTCCATGCTGTTCGGCCCGGACTCCACGACCACGATCAGCGTCTCGTTGCGGCTCTGGGCCAGCGCGGGCACCGTCAGGGCACACACTGCGATCATCATCATCGCGAGAACCGTCAGCGCTCGTCGCATCCTCGTCCCTCCGCTCCGGGTCGTGTTGGTCGCGCCACTGTTGCGGTCTCACCATCCGGCAAAGGACGTGCCGAAGCCCGCACCGAGTGAAATCGGCATTTTTCCTTCGGAGGCCGCGGAGAGATGCTCGCAAAGTGCGCACAGCACCCGCGTATGCCCGTCTACGAGGCAGGGTTCCGGGAGGGAGTCGCGGCAGAAATCCGTAAAACTCACGAATTGTGTGCGTCAGGAGACCGGCACGCGGCTTGCTCAACCCGTGAGCAACTCGCGTCAGCGACGTCGCGAGCCTCCGGGACAATGGCGCCCCGAACCGTGGGCGCCATCTTGTTTTCGAGGAGGACGCGATGACCGAGCTGGAGCGGGCGGTCGAGCGCTCGATCGAGTACGCAGTGCTCGGTGGCCCTCAGGGTCGCCGGGAGTTCATCAAGCGGGTGGGAGCGACGACCGCGGCGGCAGCGCTCGCCTCGGTGTTCCCCATGGACGCGGCCAAGGTGCTCGCGCAGGACAAGCCGGGCCCGCTCGAGAAGAAAGACCTCAAGATCGGGTTCATCCCGATCACCTGCGCGACGCCGATCATCATGGCCGAGCCCATGGGCTTCTACAAGAAACACGGGCTCAACGTGCAGGTCTTCAAGGCCTCGAGCTGGGCGATGATCCGGGACCTGTCCATCAACGGCGAGACCGACGCCACCCACATGCTCTCGCCTATGCCGCTCGCCATCAGCATGGGCGTGGGCTCGCAGTCGGTGCCCTACGTGATGCCGGCGGTGGAGAACATCAACGGTCAGGCGATCACCCTCGCCATCAAGCACAAGGGGGTGAAGACGGCCGCCGAGATGAAGGGCTTCAAGTTTGGCGTGCCGTTCGACTATTCGATCCACAACTTCCTCCTCCGCTACGTGCTGGCGGAGGCGGGCGTCGATCCCGACAAGGAGGTGCAGATCCGCGCGGTGCCGCCACCGGAGATGGTCGCCAACCTGCGCGCGGGGAA
>JBGPYK010000396.1:0-3475 GCA_041493245.1 Methylomirabilia bacterium
CCTTCCGCTCCTGCGTGCCGCCCGACGTCAGCCGACGTCATTCACGCCCGTCTGGCTCATGCGTCAGGCCGGGCGCTACCTGCCGGAGTACCGCGCGGTGCGCGCGCGCTTGGGCTTCCTCGAGCTGTGCCGCAATCCCGAGGCGGCGGCCGAGGTCACGCTGCAGCCCGTGGAGCGGCTTGGCGTCGACGCCGCGATCCTGTTCGCCGACATCCTGCTGCTTCTCGAACCGCTCGGGGTCGGCCTCGAGTTCGCCAAGGGCGAAGGGCCCGTGATCCACCGTCCGGTCCGCTCGCCGGCGGATGTGCAGGCGCTCCCGCCCATCGACGTCGAGGCCGCCGTGCCGTTCGTCTTCGAGACGGTGCGGACGGTGACGCGCGCCCTCGGCGGCCGCGTCCCGCTCATCGGCTTCGCCGGCGCGCCCTTCACCGTCGCGTCGTACCTCGTCGAGGGCGGGCCGTCGCGCGACTATCTCCACACCAAGCGGCTGATGTACGAGGCGCCGGACGCGTGGCGCCGACTGATGGAGATCCTCGTGGATGCCACCGCGCGCTACCTGAACGGCCAGATCGCCGCGGGCGCCGACGCCGTCCAGCTCTTCGACTCCTGGGTCGGCGTGCTGAGCCCCGACGACTACCGCGCGTTCGTGCTCCCCCACGTGCGCGCGCTGATCGCGGCGCTGGCGCCCGGGACACCCGTCATCCACTTCGGGACGGGCACGGCCGCGCTGCTGCCGCTCATGCGCGAGGCCGGGGGCGACGTGATCGGCCTCGACTGGCGCATCGATCTCGACGCCGGCTGGTCCGCCGTCGGGCACGACGTCGCCGTCCAGGGCAACCTCGATCCCGCCGTGCTGCTCGCCCCTCCGTCCGTGATCCGCGAGCGCGTGAAGACCATCCTCGACCGCGCCGGCGGCCGCCCCGGCCACATCTTCAACCTGGGCCACGGCGTGCACCAGCAGACGCCGGTCGACCACGTGCGCGCGATGGTCGAGATGGTCCACGAGCTGAGCGACCGGAGGTGACGCGGAGTGCCTGACTCCTGAGGCCAGCGGCCCCTTCGCCAAGCCTGGGGGGCGCGGCACACGACGGATCCAGGTCGCAAAACACGCTCGATCGACGGGGCGTTCGGCGGTACAGTTCTCCAGCGGCACAGTTCTCCAACTGGAGGTGGGACATGGCACGCGACGGCTATCTGATCCTCGACAGCGACCTTCACATGATGGAGCCCGACGATCTCTGGGCCCGCTACCTCGAAGGGCCGCATCGGGCGAACCTGCCGCGGTTCTTCGGCGGGCAGCAGCAAAAGCTCGCCGACAGCTCCGAGGACAAAGGCCACGCCGACACGATCATGGGGATGGAGGTCGCGGGGCTGGCGATCCCCGCGCATGGCAAGGCGACGGCCGCCACCGCGTCCAGCCGCGAGCTGCGGCGCCGGAGCCGCGCGCGGCACCCCCACTTCCAGGTCGCGCGCGGGCGCGGCTTCGACCCGGACTCGACCCTGACCGCGATGGACATCGAAGGCGTTGACGTCGCCGTCATGTACGGCACGCGCGGCCGCCAGATCCTGATGCACGACGACCTCGCGCCGGACTACGCGGCGGCGCTGGCGCACGCCTACAACAGCTGGGCGCACGACTACTGCCAGAGCCAGCCGAAACGGCTGAAGTTCGCCGCCCAAATCGCGATGCACAACATCCCGGCGGCGATCGAAGAGGCTCGCCGATGCGTCAGGGAGCTTGGCGCCGTCGCCGTCATCGGCACCCCGAACCCGGTCAACGGCCAGCATTTGCACGACGAGGCGTGCGAGCCGCTGTGGAGTGCGCTGGAGGAGCTCGACGTGCCGATCGGATTCCATCCCACCGGCAACACCTCGCTCAAGGACGATGCCGGGCGGCGTTACGTCGGCCACGCCAACTTCCACCCGATCGCCCATGCCATTCGCAATCCGGTCGAGTTGATGGGGGCCATCGCCAGCATGACCACCGGCGGTATCCTCGAGCGACACCCCCGGCTCCGCTGCGCCTTCCTCGAAGGCACCGCCGGATGGCTCCACTGGTGGCTGTGGCGGCTCGATGACCAGTGGGAGAAGTTCGGCCCCGGCTGCGAGAACCAGCTCTCGATGCCGCCGAGCGAGTACTTCAAGCGCCAGTGCTACATCGCGCTCGATGTGGACGAGGAGCCGGCGGTCGACGTCGTCAACAAGATGGGGGCCGACTACTTCGTGGTCTCGACCGACTATCCGCACTCCGACGGCGCGTTTCCCGAGGCCATGGAGCAGTTTCTCGGGCTGCCGTTCCCCGATGAGGTTCGCCGCAAGATCCTCTGGGACAACTGCGCGCGCCTCTACAACATCGACACGCCGGCGGCCGCCTTGACGAAGGACGCCAAGGGCGTCTCAGCCGGCTAACCAAGATGGGGGGCCTAGCTACGGGCCCCCCAAGCTCCCCGCCGCTCGTCGCGCGCCGGGGACCCGGGCGCCCCTCCGCGCCTGGATTGCAGGGATCGTGGAAGACGGGGCAGCCTCGCTTGGCTGGCCAGGGACGCCTGCGCGCTGCTCGCAATGGAGCATCAGCAAACACTCTCCTGGATCGCATGGCGCGCCTGGCCTTCGATGGCGACTTCCCGCGGCCCGGCCTGACCGTCATCGACTGACGGCGTGGTCGACACGGTCCGTCCTCTGGCTAGATCTCTTGGCCTGACCGCCATGGGACCCCGATGCTGCTCGGCGAGGTCTGGTAGTAGGATCGCTTGGATTGAAAGGCCAACTGAAGTGTCCACCCAACGGGCAAGACCTGGAGGTTCAGATGACGGACAAGATTCGCGTAGGAATCGTGGGAGCGACCGTGACACAGGGGGGCAGCGGCTGGGGGGCCAATGCCCACGTTCCCGCCCTCAAGGCTCTGCCCCACTACGAGCTGAAGGCGGTCTGCACCTCGCACGAGGACACCGCTAAGGCTTCGGCTGCGGCGTTTGGTGCCGAGCGGGCGTTCCACCGGTTCAGCGACATGGCGGCGCACCCGGACGTCGACCTCATCGTCGTCTGCGTGCGGGTGCCCGGTCACCGGGACCTGGTCATGGCCGGCCTGCAGGCCGGAAAGGCCGTGTTCTGCGAGTGGCCGCTCGGTGCGAATCTGGCCGAGGCGGAAGAAATGGCGGGGCTCGCCAGCCAGCGCTCCGTGAAGACCATCGTCGGCCTGCAGGCGCGCAGCGACCCGACGATTCTGTACGCGCGTGACCTCGTCCAGGGGGGCTATATCGGCGAAGTGCTCACGGCGAACCTGAGCACCGTTGCCCAGGCCCAGCTCCAGCGGGGCCCCGGCCGCATCTGGCAGGGCGTCCGCGCCAACGGCGCCAACACGCTGACCATCGCGGGCGGCCACGCCATCGACGCCCTGTGCGCCGTGCTCGGCGAGTTTGCCGAGGTCTCGGCCCGTGTGTCGACCCGAATCCCGGAGTGGCGCACTCTCGACGGA
>JBGPYK010000071.1:0-8906 GCA_041493245.1 Methylomirabilia bacterium
GCCGCTACCCGGGACGGCGAGATCGCCAGCATGCTGGCCCTCGTCCTCACACTCGGCTTGTTGTTGTTCGCGTTCCGGCGGCTCGCGACCTCGTGTGCGGTGCTCGCCGTGCTCGCGCTGAGCGTCGGCTGGTCGCTGGGTGTCATCACGCTGTTCGTCGGCCACCTCACGGTCTTCTCCATGATGTTCGTCTCGGTCGTCATCGGCCTCGGGACCGACTACGGGATCTACTTCCTGTTCCGGTATCGGGAAGAGCGGGTGCTCGGTCGGACGCTCGTCGGCGCGCTCGAGCACACCGCGGCGCGCTGCGGCCCCGGCATCCTGCTCGGGGCCCTCACCGCCGCCGTGACCTTCTACATCCTGACCATCGCCGAGTTCCGAGGCATTCGCGATTTTGGATTCATCTCCGGCACCGCGATCCTGCTCGCCTTCCTGTCGATGTTGACCGTCTTTCCGGCGGCCTTGCTGCTGATCGACCGCTGGCAGAAGGCCCCGCGACTCGCGTCGCCCGTCACCCAAGGACCGCGAAATCCCGAAGCGAGCGAGCGCCACCAATTTCACGTTCCCGCGCTGGAGTGGCTCATGTGCTGTCCGAAAACGATCCTCACCGCCGCGGTCCTCGTGACCGCCGCGTCGCTGTGGGCCGCGCCACGGGTGGGCTTCGATTACAACATGTTGAATCTCCAGGCCGACGGCACCGAGTCGGTCGTCTGGGAGCGGAAGGCGGCCGCGGCCGCGGGGCGCTCGGTGTTCGCGGCGCTCTCGACGGCGACGTCGCTCGCCGAGCTCGAGGCCAAGCAGGCCGCGTTCCGGCGCCTGCCCTCCGTCTCGGACGTGCAGAGCGTGCTGTCGGTGTTACCCGATCTCCAGGCCGAAAAGCTGGCCCTGCTTCAGCGCCTGGCGGAGGTGGCGGACAGTATCCGCCCGGGCGCTCCGCGCCCCCTCGATCTGCCTGCATTCACCGTAGCCCTCGAAACCCTGAAGCGGCGAATGGATCTGGCGATGGTGCCACGCGATGGCCACGAGCCCCCGCAGGAGATCCTCGTCATCGCGCGAGCGACGTCCGCCCTGCTCGGGACGCTCAAGGCGCGCGAGCGTGGCGCCCTCACGGCCGCCCTCGCCGACTACCAGACGTGGTTAGCGGGCGATTTCGCCCAACAGTGGCGGCAGCTCCAGCGTGCCGCCAGGCCGGCACCGGTCACGCTCGGCGACCTCCCGGACGAGCTGCGGCGAAAGTTCATCGGCAAAAGCGGGCACCTGCTCCTGCAGATCTATTCCCGGCTCGACCTCTGGGACCAACCGAGTCAGGCGCGCTTCGTGGAGGAGCTGCGGACCGTCGACCCGGACGTCACGGGACAGCCGGTCGTCGCGTACGAATCGATGCGGCTCATCGAGCGGACGTTCCGACTGGGACTGGCGTACGCCTTCGCGCTCGTCGCCGGGATCGCGGCGCTCATGATTCGCCGGGTGCGGGAGACCGTGCTCGCGATGGTGCCGCTGATCCTCGGCACGCTGTGGACGGTGGGGGTGATGCAGATGGCCGGGCTGCGGTTCAATCTGGTGAACGTCTGGGCCCTGCCCCTCATCATCGGCTCCGCCGCCGAGTACGGTGTGAACATCGTGCTGCGGTCCCTCGAAGTGCCGGCGCAGAGCGGTGGGCCACGGCTGGCCCGCAGCACCGTCATGGGTGTGGTGTTCAACGGCCTCACGACGATGGCCGGCTTCGGCAGCTTGCTCGTCGCGCACCACCGGGGAGTGTGGAGCCTGGGCCTGCTGCTCGTGATCGGCTCCGCGATGACGCTGACCGCCTCCCTGGTGGTGTTGCCCACGCTCGTGCGCCTCGCCGACCGCCGGCAGTCATCGGCGGCGCATCGGGGTCTCGAGGTCGTGCGAGGTAAGCCGCGCTCGGGCGGCGAGCCGAGCCCTTCAACGATCGAGGTCGTGCGAGGTAAGCCGCGCTCGGGCGGCGAGCCGAGCCCTTCAACGATCGAGGTCGCGACGGTGGCCTCGAGATCGCCGCTCGTCAGCCTGGGGTCGAATGGCGTGTCTCATCCTCGACGTTCAGCCGAGCGCGATGCCGTGGGTTCGGTGCCCGAGAAGACGATTCACGGCCTGATGGAGAGAGTCGGGGAGGACCAAGGTCTCCGGGGCCAATTGGGCACCGTGGACCCTGGCCGCCCTCGTTGGACCAAAGTCCAATGGGCGGGACGTCCGCGGCGTTGATAGGGTGGGTCCCGGGAGGGAGCCAGCCGAAACGCGAGTGTGCACGTGGTTACCCTGAAGAGGAAGAGGAGGATGAAATCGTGATCCGGCAAAGACACACCGGGGCTCGCACACATCGACGTTCGAGTATTGGTGTGGCAACGCTGGCCTTCGTCGCGTTGACCGCGGGCGCCGGGGTCAACGGATGCGGATCGACGAGCAAGACCCCAGGCGGGACGCAGGCAGTAGCGACCGCTGGAGCTCCGGCGTCGGCGGAGACGTCACCCGCACTCGTCGCCGAGGGCCAGAAGATTTTCCGCTTTGATACCTTCGGTGACGAGCAAGTCTGGACCGACGTTCTCCGGCTGCACGAGGTCGTCGAGAAGAACGTGGACCCGACGACGGCACTCAAGGTCGGACTCAAAGTGGACGCGGACGCGCTGCCCCCCGGGATCCTCGGCAAGGTCGATCTCAAGGGCCCCGCGACGACGGTGGCGCTACTCAAGATGAATGCCGTGGTGGGCCTCCAGGCCACCGTGGACTCGAACAATCGCATCACGCGGCTTGGCGTCACCTGCGCCCTGTGTCACTCGACCGTGGACGACTCGGTCATGCCGGGCATCGGTCACCGGAAAGACGGCTGGCCGAATCGAGATCTGAACGTCGGGGCCATCATTGCGCTGTCGCCTGTGCTCTCTGCGGACAAGAAAGCGGTGTACGCGTCGTGGGGTCCCGGCAAGTACGACCCACGGTACAACCAGGACGGGAAGAACACGCCGCTCGTCCTCCCGCCCGCGTATGGCCTGGCCCAAGTCACGAACGAAACGTACACCGCGGAGGGGCCGATCTCCTATTGGAATGCCTATGTTGCCGTCACCCAGATGGGCGGACAAGGCAACTTCTCTGACTCGCGGCTCGGGATCGACGTCAAGCACTCGCCGGACATGGTGAGCCCCAAGCTCCCGGCGCTGCGTGCTTACCAGCACAGTCTGCCGGCGCCTCCACCTCCCGGCGGAAGCTTCGATGCGGCGATTGCCGAGCGTGGACGCTCGCTGTTTGACCGGGCGTGCGCGAGCTGCCACATCGGCGGCTCGGGCGCCGATAACAACAGTGGGAAACTGCACATGCCTGCGGAAACTGGCGTCGACGGGGCGTACGCGGCCCGCACGGCCACCAAGGCGTATCGCACCACTCCTCTTCGTGCACTCTGGCAGCACCCGCCGTACTTCCACGACGGCAGCGCAGCGACGCTGGCCGCCGTCGTGACGCACTACAACCGGGTTCGTGCTCTCGGCCTCACCGCGGAACAGCAGCGAGAGATCGTTGAATATCTGAAGTCGCTCTGAGATCGTCAGGATCTCAGGCGCTAAAGGACTCCTCGGTGCAGTCTCAATAGGTGTTCACGCTCGCGCTGGGGCCCCGAAATGGCCCCCAAGCCCCCAACGCTCGGAATACTCGGACAACCGCCCGCGTTGGACCAAGGTCTACTAGGTGGCTCCCCGCGGCGTTGATAGTGTGGGCGCAGAACATGAGCCGGGGAGAGAACGCAGCACCACGTGCAGCACCACGTTCGCCATCGGAGGCGATCAAGACATGGCGTACAAGCTCCCGCCGTTGCGATTCGGCTACGACGCGCTCGAACCCTATCTCGATGCCGAGACGATGGAGCTCCATCACGACCAACATCACCACGCGTACGTCGACAACCTGAACAAGGCTCTGGCGCCGTATCCGCAGCTGGCCGATCTCACGATCGAGGACCTGCTGCGGCGGCTGGACGAGGTGCCGGAGACGATCCGGACGGCCGTTCGGAACAATGGCTGCTGCGATGTCTGGGGGCACGCGTACTACCTGAAGTACCGGAACCGCCGTCCGGACTACCTGGCGGCCTGGTGAAAGGTCGTCGCGTGGGACGTCGTCGACCAGCGGCTGGGCGACGTCATCGCGGGGGCGCCCCATCGGTATGGGATGAGCCCGCGGGGCGGGGCCCGCGCGGCAAGGATCTGGGGTACGACGAGCGCACCGCGGACCGCGGTTAGGACGGGACGGCGCCGCGTCCCGGCGCTTCGTCTCACGCCGCGTGTCGTCTGGGCGCTGCTCGGCGAGACGTTCTTCGAGTGGTACGAGGATCGCGCGCCGAGACTGGGGGCCGCGCTCGCGTTCTACACGGTCTTCGCGCTGGCGCCGGGGCTGATCCTTATCATCGCCCTCGCCGCGCTCCTCCTTGGGAAGGAGGCGGCCCAAGGGCAGATCATCAGCCAGGTCCAGGACCTCGCCGGCGACGCCGGGGCCCAGGCGGTTCGGGCAGCGATCGAGAGCGCCCGCAGCGCCGGCGGCAGTCTCCTCGCCACCGGCCTCGGCGCCGTCACCCTCCTCTTCGGACTCTGGGGCGTCTTCGGGGAGTTGCAGGACGCGCTGAACACCATCTGGGGAGTGACGGCCAGGCCGGGGCGTGGCGTGATCGGGGTCATCAAGCAGCGGTTCTGGTCGGCCACGATGGTCGTCGGCATTGGGTTTCTGCTCCTCGTCTCCCTCGCCGCGAGCGCTTGGCTGGCGGCGTTCGGAAAGTTCTTCTCCCGACTGTTGCCGCTCCCCGCGGCGGCGATGGAGACGGCCAACGCCCTCCTGTCGTTCGTGATCATCACGTTCATGTTCGCCGTGATCTACAAGCTCCTGCCGGACGTGAGGATCGCGTGGCGGAACGTGTGGACCGGTGCCGCCGTGACGGCGGTCTTGTTTACGATCGGCAAGTTGCTGATCGGACTCTATCTGGGCCGCAATACGGTGGCGTCGGTGTACGGCGCCGCCGGCTCTCTGATCGTGATCCTGCTCTGGGTCTATTACTCGGCGCAGATCGTCTTCTTCGGGGCCGAGTTCACGAAGGTCTACTCGCGGCGGTTGGGGGCGCTCGTGGTCCCCGACCGGACCGCGGTGCCGCTGACGGCCGAAGCGCGCGCCGTGCAGGGTATGGACCGCCGCAAAACGATCGAACGACGGACGCGGCGACGAAGTGCTCGGGACGGCTGACGGGCAACGCCGGAGAGGACTGTAGCACGAAACGACGCACCGTGGGCCGGAGCTTTCTCCGCTCGCCGACACGTCGACGACGGCAAATCTCGCGCGGTCGCCGTCCGGTGGGACCAAGGTCCAATAGACCGGCCCGGACGCCGACGCTTAGACTCAGGACGCGATGAACACTTCGAGTGTGCTTGACCACGGAGGAGCGATGAAAACGATCGTTCGCGGGAACGCCGGAAGGCGGATCGAGCAGGACCTCGACACAGCACTCTCCCGACTTCGCCAGCTCGGGGGGGCCGTGGCGGTTATGGAACCGCCCGGCGCGATCGGCGACAACTCGCCGTTCGCCGACGAGGTCGATGAGATCCAGGCCAGCGCGAGCCGGGAGGTGGGCTTGGCTACGCGCGAGCTGCTGCAGGCCGGGAATGTTCGTGATTCTTATCGCACCCAATCTCCGGAACGACGAAACTGAAGGAGGCTGCGCGATGAACAGGTGCATCCCGGTGCTCGCCACGGCAGCGGTCCTTCTGCTCGCCTTCGACATGGAGGTTCGAGCCGCCGACGTGCCGTACGTTTCTGGCGGCGTCGGCGCGGACGCGCGACAAGAGCTCCTCGCCAAGGAGAGGGAGTACAACCTCAAGATCATCGCTGCCGATAAATCCGGCGACTACTTGGCGGACGTGCAGGTGGTGATCGAGTCGGCCAGGAAGGAGCGCGTGCTCGACACCACGATGGACGGGCCAATTCTTCTGGTCAAGCTGGCCCCGGGGACGTACACGGTCAGGGCCACACTTGATGCTAAAACGCTCACCCGGACAGTGACCATCGCGGCGCAGGGGCTGCGGCAGGAAGACTTCCGCTGGGACGTCTCCCGGTAAATCTCGCCCCACACCGTGGTCAACAGGGAGAAAAAGGCAAGTAAGGCTCCCATTGCCTTATCCCGGCAATGGGAGCCGGGCCGCGCCGAGGCGGCGCGCCGGCAAGCCCTATCCGGGACGCTACCAGCGCTGCGAGTGTCCGTGGTTTCGATGGTTGCCGTGGCCGCCGACTGGCACCGGCACCACCAGGCATCCCGCCGTGGAAACGGCGACGGCACCGACGAGCACGAGAACGGTTGCGAAGCGCCGCAATGTGCCGAGTTTCATTTCTGTCACCTCCCTCAAGACTTCCTATAGCTGAGACGAGGCCCGCAGCATCGCTATTCGACCTCCGCGTGGTCTGCTCCCCAATTTGCGAGACAGATGGGGGCGCGAGTTCGAGCGTCGCCCGGTCGCCGGCGGGCGACCGCATGCCGAGCGCCGAATGGAACGCCTGGCGATTGTCGTCCTCGTTCCAGTTACCCAGCTGCGCGAGCACCGTCTCGGCATCGCGCAGCTCGGCGCCGTGGACGAAATCGCGTTTGAGCTCCGAGGGGATTGCCGGAGGGACCAAGGTCCAATAGGCGGGACCGATGACGGCGACTACAGTGAGCGTGGCAGTCGTACGAGGGAGGGAAACGCTTATGATCCGGCTGTGGACCGTCCTGAGCTTTGCGGTGGTCCTGATGGCCCTGGAGGCGGCGCTGAGCGCCACCCTCAGGTGACGGAACGACGATGACGAACGAAGGTATCGCCGGGTGTTAAGGAAGATCCAATGCGGTTCAAGATCGGTGACGGCAAGATCGGCGAGGGTGTCGAGGAAACGGCGAAGGGGATCGGTAAGACGGTGGTGGAAGGGAGCAAGTTCAGCGGGCAGAAGCTTCGGGAGGCAGGGAAGGCCGCCGAACCCCAAGCCAAGAGCGCCGCCGAGAATGTGCGCGATGGCGCCGTCTCCTTCGGCCACAGCGTCAAGACCTTCTTCGGCCACCTATTCGGCAACTGAGCGTCGGTCTCGCCTACTCATCGCGAAAGGAGGCCAGCATGATGCCCATCTCGCCCAAGCAACCATCAGTCTGGAGGTTCGCGCATCGCGCCGACGACCGGTGGACGTTGGGTGGGCAAGGCATGTTGGACCAAGGTCCAATGGGCGGGCCGAGCGACGGCGCCTAGATTGAAGGGGTGGTGATGGACTTTCTGGAATGCCCGCGCGATAACGTTGCCGCGCCGCCCTCGCCGCCCGGGTGGGGACTCGTCCTCGCGGGTGGAAACGGCACGAGGCTTCGGCCGCTGACGCGTAGGATCGCCGGTGACGGGCGACCGAAGCAGTTCTGCCGCGTACTCAGCCAGGAAACGCTCGTGGAGCAGACGCTTCGACGTGCGGCGATGCTCGTGCCGCCCGACCGCATCCTGACGGCGGTGGTACGCGCGCACGAGCGCTTCTATGCGCCACTCCTGGCCAACATCTCGTCGCGGTCCCTGCTGATCCAGCCCGAGGATCGGGGCAGCGCTCCCGCCGTTTTCTACGGCCTGCTGCGCCTGCTGAGACTTGCCCCCGCCGACCCCGTGGCTATTCTTCCATCCGACCACTACGTCTCCGACGACCGGGCGTTCGTGGCCCACATCAAGGCCGCCTTTGAGGTCGTCCTCTCCCGACCCGACTTGCTGGTGCTGTTGGGCATGGCTCCTGACACCGACGAGGTCGAGTACGAGTGGATCGAACCCGCGGAGGTGATCCGGGGGTCCTGGCCCTGGTCCCTGTTCAGGGTGCAGCATCTTTGGACGATGCCGTCGCGAACGATCGACGAAACGGTGCTCCGGTCGCGCGGCTGTCTGTGGAACAGCCTCGTGATGGTCGCTCACCCATCCGCGCTCCTCTCCCTCATCCGGCATGCCGTCCCGCGTCTCTTCGAGGCGTTCACCTCCGTCGCGTCGAGACTGGGCACGCCCTGGGAAGACGAGAGCGTTCGCAGGCTGTACGCGAGACTGCCCTCCACGGAATTTTCGAAGCATGTGGTGGCGACGCGCCCACGAAACCTCGCGGTGCTTCCCCTCAACGGTGTGGTGTGGAACGACCTGGGGGAGCCTCGGCGCGTGATGGCGACGCTGGCCCGCATCGGCGCGCATCCGGAGTGGGCGGGTCGGAGCCAGACAGTGTCCGCCTGAACCTCTGTCGCTAAGACCGTTGTCCTCCTGAGCGTTGACCCGAAAGAGAGGGCTGTTCCCATGCTGAGCGTGCTCGCCCGTATGGCTCCCACAGGCATCTACTTATTGCACGGCGTCCCGCGTGATCTTCAGCGGGCGGCGCGCGCCCGGGCCGCCCACCAGGGGACCCCGCTACGCTCGGTGCTCCTGCAGGCCCTGCACGAGTATGCGGCGGGGACCTGGACGCCGCGGCCCGACCACAAAAGCGACCGGGCAGCGTCCAACTTCCCTGGACCATGAAGCTCCTGCTCGTCCGCCACGCCGCTGCGATGCCCAGAGGGACGGCTGGCGTTTCCGACGACGAGCGTCCCCTCACACCTTCCGGCAGCACCAAGTTCCGCGTGGCCGCCCGCGGGCTCGCGCAGATCATCCGTCGGCCAGACGTGCTGCTGACGAGCCCGTTCGCCCGCGCGCGGGTGACCGCCGAGATCGCCGCGCGGGCCTTCAAACACATCGCGCCCCAACTCGAGCCAGCGCTCGCTGACGAGAGCGTCGACGGAATCATTATCGCGCTGAAGAGTCATCCGCTGGGCGCGACCGTGGCGCTCGGCGGCCACGAGCCTCTGCTCTCGGCGCTCCTCGCGCGGCTGCTCGGCGCCACCGAGGGTGAACGGCTCACCCTCGAGA
>JBGPYK010000536.1:0-2526 GCA_041493245.1 Methylomirabilia bacterium
CGGTCATTCGAACTGCAGGCGGAAGAACGGGTGCTGCGGAGCGTCGAAGAAGTGGACGCGCCGCGCGTAGTCGAGCACGGCGGCATAGGTCTCGAAGCGGTCGGCGAGCCGGCGGTACGGGATGGGCGCATCGCGCGTCGATGCGCGCGCGTGCTCGGAGATGAAGTGGTAGGCCCGCTTGCCCTGCGTGACGTAGAACGTGGTGCCGGCGGTCTGCGCGACGCGCTCAGGGAACATCCCCGTCATGAACAGGGTGTAGTCGCCGATGTGCCGGCGAACACTCACCTCGTGCTCCGGCTGGAACTGCGACCCGTCAGTGTCCCACGCGGCCTGGATCTCCAGCATCATGTCGACGACCGTCTCGAGACGCGGCATCGCCCGCCCGCGGGGGTAAAGGTTGTCGGTCCGGGCAAAGCGGGTCAGCAGGTCGGCGAGATAGGGGGCGACGGGATCGCCTTGGAGCGCGAGATCATGGAAGCTCGCGCGGATCACCAGATCGAAGAAGCGTCGCAGCTCCACGGTTCGTCTCTCGTTCGGCGAGGCCAGCCAACAGCGATGATAACAGATTTGCTAGAATCCGAGCGGTGGCCGGTCGAATGCGCGTGCGGTTGCCCTGGCTCCTCGTCGCGGGAAGCGGTCTGCTCGCCGTGCTCCTGCTCTACGTCCTGTTCGGCGCGTACGTACCCGCCCAGCAGCGCGTGGCGAACCTCGAAGCGGAGCTGAAGGAAGTCTACGCTCGCGAGGCTGCGCTCCAGACGAAGCTGGGTCAGCAGGAGCAGCGGCACGGGCTGCGCGACCAGCAGATGACCGCGCTGGTGGCGGAGCGCGAGACGCTCGCGCGGCGGCTGGAGGAGCTGCAGCGCGAGCTGGCCGCGGCGCGCGCCCCCGCCCGCCGCTGAATTCCTTCGTTCGGGAGACGAGGCTAGGAGCAGTCGGGGTATCGAGGAGCGCCACGGCTTTGCCGGGGGCGCTCCGAGCGTTGGGGGGTATGGGGGGCCGTGTCGGGGCCCCCCATGTTTCTAGTCGAGGGCGGCGAGGAGCCGCTGGTTGACCTCGCGCGTCCCGACGGCGATGCGGAGGTGGCCGGGAAAGCCGACGGCGGCGCCGTCGCGGACGATGAGGCCTGCGCGGAGCAAGCGGGCCCGGGCCGCGTCGGCGTCGGGGAGGCGGACCAGCAGGAAGTTGGCTTGCGACGGCGGGACGCCGTACCCGCGGTGCCCCAGCTCGGCGGAGAGGAACGCGCGTTCCTCGATGACGACGCGCCGGGTGCGGGCCCAGTGGGCCTCGTCCTCCAGGGCGGCGACGGCGGCAACTTGGCCCAGCCGGTTGACGTTGTAAGGCGCGCGCACGCGGTTGAGCCGCTCGATGGTCTCCGCCTCGGCGATCGCGTAGCCGACGCGGAGCCCGGCGAGGCCCGCGATCTTCGAGAACGTGCGGAGGACGATGAGGGGCCTGTAGCGCCCGAGCAGCTCGACGCCGTCGGGGTACTCGGGGTCGTCGCAGAAGTCGCGGTACGCTTCGTCCAGCACGACCAGCGGCCCGTCGGGCCCCAGCGCATCGAGGAGCGCCAGGAGTGGCTCCCGGCGCACGATGGTGCCGGCCGGATTGTGCGGCGAGCAGATGATCACCGCCTTGGTGCGGGGCCCCACGCGGCGGCGCATGTCGTCGAGATCGGTTTCGTACCCGGCGAGCGGGCTCTCGCGCAGCGAAGCGCCGGCGAGGAGCACCACCGTCGTGTACGGCTCGAACGACGGGTATGGGATCACCACCTCGTCGCCGGCCTCGAGCGCAGCGGTCGCGAGCAGCGAGAGCAGCTCGTCGGCGCCGTTGCCGGCCATCACCTGCTCCGGCGACACCCCCAGCCGTTTGGCCAGCGCCTGCCGGAGCGCGGAAGAACCACCGTCCGGATAGAGATGGGCGTGGGGCGCCTCCCGGCGGATGGCGGCCACGACGTGGGCTGACGGGCCGAGCGGGCTCTCGTTGGCCGACAGGCGGACGAGCGCATCGACGCCCAGTTCCTGCTCGAGGGCCTCGATCGACTTGCCGGCCTCGTAGGGCGTGATCTGATCGAGGATCGGGCGCCAGAGCGATCGCATGCCCCGCATTGTAGTAAGTCTGCGCCGCATTTGACAGTCTTCCTCCGGGATTGCTACGCTCGACCTTGTCATGTCGCCCGAGCTGTATCGCCGGGCCCGCCGTGCGGAGGCGAAGGCCGACCGCCGGGACCGGCGACGCCTCCGTGTCGATTTCTTCCGCGCCGCCCTCGCCGAGGGACTCGCGTCCTTCAAGGCGAAGCACGACAACGGCGCGTCGGGTCACGAGTCCGTCCGGGCCCACGCCCGATTCGTCGATGACCTCATCCGCTCCCTGGTCCGCCTGATCACGGCCGACCTCGCCGGCGAGGCGCTCCCGCCGGCACCGTGCGTGGTGGTCGCGCTCGGTGGCTACGGACGGGGCGAGCTGCACCCCTCCTCCGACATCGATCTCATGGTCGTGCACGACGGCGAGCTGTCGCCGTACGTCCAG
>JBGPYK010000170.1:0-5719 GCA_041493245.1 Methylomirabilia bacterium
CGACTCCATGACGTCGACGAGCGGGCTCGGCGTGACGCAGATCACGATCCAGTTCACGCTCGAACGGAACATCGACGCCGCCGGCCAGGACGTGCAGGCGGCGATCGCGAAGGCGGCGCCGCTCCTCCCGCCCGGCATGCCAACGCCGCCGATCTACCAGAAGGTGAACCCCGCCGACCAACCCGTCCTGTACATGGCGCTCAGCTCGCCCACCCTGCCCCTCTACACGGTCGACGAGTACGCGCAGACGTTCCTGGCCCAGCGGATCTCGACGATCAGCGGCGTCGCGCAGGTGACGATCTTCGGCTCCCAGAAATACGCCGTGCGCGTGCAGGTCGACCCGCGCGCGCTCGCCGCGCGCGGCATCGGGCTCGACGAGGTCGAGCAAGCCATCGCGCGCGCGAACGTCAACAAGCCGACGGGTACCCTCTACGGCGCGCATCAGGCGGTCAACGTGCAGGCCACCGGTCAGCTCCTGGACGCCTCCGCCTATCGCCCGCTGATCATCGCCTACCGGAACGGCTCGCCCGTGCGGCTCCAGGAGATCGGGCGGGTCATCGACGGCGTGCAGACCGACAAGGTCGCGGGCTGGTTCAACGACGAGCGGGCCGTCGTGCTGGCGGTGCAGCGCCAGCCGGGGACGAACACGATCGAGGTCGTCGACGCGATCCGCAAGCTCCTGCCCGTGTTCCGCCAGCAGCTCCCCGCCTCCGTGAACCTGAACGTCGTCTACGACCGCTCGGTGGCCATCCGCGCGTCGGTGCACGACGTGCAGTTCACGCTGCTGCTGACCATCGCGCTCGTCGTGATGGTCATCTTCCTGTTCCTCCGGAACCTGTCCGCGACGATCATCCCGAGCCTCGCCGTCCCGCTGTCGATCGTCGGCACCTTCGCGGTCATGTACGTGCTCGGCCACACGATCGACATCATCTCGCTGATGGCCCTCACGCTCTGCGTGGGCTTCGTCGTCGACGACGCGGTGGTGATGCTCGAGAACATCGTCCGTCACATGGAGGCGGGCGAGGGCCGCCTCGAGGCGGCGCTGAACGGCGCCCGCGAGATCGGCTTCACGATCCTGTCGATGACCCTGTCCCTCGCGGCCGTGTTCATCCCCGTCCTCTTCATGGGGGGCGTCGTCGGGCGGCTGCTCCACGAGTTCGCCGTGACCATCGGGGCCGCCGTCCTCGTCTCGGGCGTCGTGTCGCTGACCCTGACGCCGATGCTGTGCAGCCGCTTCCTCCGGCCGCCGCACGAGGGGCACAACCGGCTCTACCAGATGTCCGAGCGGTTCTTCGCCGGGATGCTCCGGACGTACGACACGACGCTCCAGTGGACGCTGCGCCATCGGCGGACCACGATGGCCGCCCTGGCCCT
The DNA here is from genome assembly GCA_041493245.1 of Methylomirabilia bacterium. GTDB lineage: Bacteria > Methylomirabilota > Methylomirabilia > Rokubacteriales > CSP1-6 > DATHGT01. Next base: position 1,375 of record JBGPYK010000170.1, read on the forward strand.
CACCTTCGTCCTCACCGCGTACCTCTTCGCGGTCATCCCGAAGGGCTTCATCCCGACCGAGGACAACGGAACGATGTTCGCCTTCACCGAGACGGCGCAGGACATCTCGTTCGAGGCGATGGTGGAGCACCAGCGGGCGGTGGCGGAGGTCGTCCGACAGGACCCATCAGTCGTGCAGCTCATGTCGTTCATCGGCGCCAGCGGCGCGAGCACCGTCCTGAACAACGGGCGGCTCTTCGCCCTGCTGAAGCCGCGCGCGGAGCGGCCGCACGCCGAGAAGATCATCGAAGGCCTCCGGCCGAAGCTCGCCGCGGTGCCCGGCATCCGCGTGTATCCGCAGATCCTTCCCACCATCCGCATCGGCGGTCAGCTCACGAAGGCGGTCTATCAGTACACGCTTCAAGACACGGACATCCAGGAGCTGTACCACTGGGCGCCGATTCTCTACGACCGGCTCCGCGAGCTTCCCGGCCTCCAGGACGTCAACACCGATCTGCAGATCACGAGTCCTCAGATTACCGTCGAGATCGACCGGAACAAGGCCGCCACCCTGGAGGTCACCGCCGATCAGATCGAGAGCGCGCTCGGCGCGGCCTACGGCGCCAAGCAGGTCTCGACGATCTACACCCCGTCGAACCAGTACTGGGTGATCCTCGAGGTCGATCCGAAGTATCAACAGGATGCGACCGCGCTCGGGCGGCTGTACGTCCGGTCGGGCAAGGGCGCGCTCGTCCCCCTCGGATCCGTCGCGACGCTCGTGCCCGGCGTCGGGCCGCTGACCGTGACCCACCTCGGTCAGCTCCCGGCGGTCACGATCTCCTTCAACACGAAGCCCGACGTGTCGCTCTCCGACGCGGTGGCGCAGGTCGAGCGCGTGCAGCGCGACCTGCGGGTGCCGGCCACGCTCGCCGGGACGTTCCAGGGCACGGCGCAAGCGTTCCAGGCCTCGCTGCAGGGACAGGGGATGCTGCTCCTCGTCACCATTCTCGTGATCTACCTCGTGCTCGGCATACTGTACGAGAGCTTCATCCACCCGCTGACCATCCTCTCCGGGCTGCCGTCGGCCGGCGTCGGCGCGCTCGCGACGCTGATGCTGTTCCGGATGGAGCTCAACGTGTACGGCTTCGTCGGCATGATCATGCTGGTCGGCATCGTGAAGAAGAACGCGATCATGATGATCGACTTCGCGATCGCGGCCGAGCGGGCCGGCGCCACGCCCCGAGACGCGATCTACCAAGGCTGTCTCCTGCGCTTCCGGCCGATCATGATGACCACGATGGCGGCGTTGCTCGGGACCTTGCCGATCGCGCTCGGCATCGGCGCGGGCGCCGACGCGCGCCGGCCGCTCGGCCTTGCCGTCGTCGGCGGCCTCCTCGTGTCGCAGCTCCTGACGCTCTACATCACTCCGGTGCTCTACCTCTACATGGAGTCCGCGCAGAAGTACCTGGCCGAGCACCCGATCTCGCGTGTGTTCTTCTGGCGCCGCCGCCGCTACGCCATGGCACAGTCGTGACGTGGGGGCCCGAGATGGCCCCCACCCCCCGTAACCGTTAAGCCGGAGGGAGCCGTAGGGCGGGGGCTTGTCCCCCGCCGGCGTCCGAGTCAAGGTGTTTGCCGTGGATAGTCCCGAGATCGTGGAGGAGCACAATGGTGCGTAACGGAGCGTCCGCGACGACGCCGCTGGCCGTGGCGGTGCTGGTGATGGCGGCCCTGATATCGTCGGCGCCCGGCGTGGAGGCCCACAGCCCTCTCGGTCCGCAAAAGGTGGCGGAGTTGCCAACGAGCTTCGAGCGGGCCTTGGTTGAGATCTGCTCTCCTTGCGTCACGGAAACCTACCCGGTGGCGACGCTCCCGGTTCCCCCCGTGAAGCTCCCCGTCCCCACCCGCATGACAGGCGGCCCTCCGCCGCGCGCGGGCGAAATCGGGTTCGAGATCCTGCGCGCCTACTAGCTCGGTCGGCCGGACCGCCAGTTCCTGGCGATCCGAGTGACCCTGTCCGTAGCCGCCGGCAGCGGCGGTGAGATGTATCGCCTGGCCGTCGGTCTCTTGGATGAAGCGGAGCTGCCGGTCCTGGCCAGCACCGTCGCGCACATCGTACAAATTGCGGCCGTCACCCCGAAGGATTCGGGGCCCGCAAGCACCGAGATCGACTTCCAAGGGGGCTCGTTGCGGGTCGGCTTCATCCAGTTTCGGGGCGAAGGCGTGGGCTACGTCCAGGCCGGCGACCCAGCGATGCTGGCGATGCGCCTCGCACTCGAGGTGCCAACCGCCCTGTATCTACCCATCAACCAGCTCCCTGCACTCGTAGCCACCATCGGCCGGGTGACCACGAAACTCAAGACGCTGCGGGGCGATTAGGGGGTCAGGCTTTGACTTCTGAACATCCGCGAATTGGGAGTTCAGGGTCAGGCCATCATCGACCTCGGAGCAAGCGGTTCAGCAACACGCCCCACCCCCGCCCGCACCCCACCCCGGCTCGCTGCGCTCGCCGACCCTCCCCGTCAAGGGGAGGGTAGTTTCACTCACTGCTGGCCGAGGTAGGCCTCGCGGATCCTCGCGTCCTGCGCCAGCGCCGACGGGGCGCCTTCGGCGACAATGCGGCCTTGTTCGAGGATGTACGCGCGGGCGGCGATGGCGAGGGCTTGCGTGATGTTTTGCTCGACGAGCAATACGGCGACGCCCTCGGCGTGGATGCCGGCGATGACTTCGAAGACGTGGTCCACGAGGGCCGGGGCGAGGCCGAGCGACGGCTCGTCCAGCAAGAGCAGGCGCGGGCGCGCCATGAGCGCGCGCCCGATGGCGACCATCTGCTGCTGCCCGCCGGAGAGCACGCCCGCCCACTGTCGCCGGCGCTCGCGCAAAAGCGGAAAGATCGCGTAGACCCGCTCGAGGCTTTCTCGCCGGAATGTCCGCGCCGGGAGGGCGTAGCAGCCGATCTCGAGGTTCTCCTCGACGGTCATGGCCGGAAAGAGTCGGCGGCCCTCGGGAACGAGCGCGATACCGTGCCGGCACAGCTCATGCGCGGCGACGGGCGCGAGGTCGACTCCTTCGAGGCGGACGGTGCCCGCCCGGATCGGCAGAAGGCCGGCGATCGCGTTGATGAGGGTGGTCTTCCCCGCGCCGTTTGGCCCCACCACGGTGACCAGCTCTCGGTCCCGCACGCTGAGCGACACGTCCCAGACGGCGACGGCGTCGCCGTGGGCGACCTCGAGGCGCTCGACCTCAAGCATAGGCTTTACCGAGGTAGGCCCGGATGACTTCGGCTTCCCGCATCACCTCCCGCGGGCGCCCTTCCGCGATGACTTGCCCGTAGCTCAGCACCACCACGCGGTCGGCGAGATCGAGGACGGCCCGCATGATGTGCTCGACGAAGATGACCGTCGTTCCGGCGGCGCGGATCCGTCGGACGAGCTGCAGCGCGTCGGTCATCTGCAGCGGCGTCAGTCCCGCGAGCACCTCGTCGAGCAGCACCAGCTTCGGCTGGGAGGCAAGCGCGCGTGCGAGGTCGAGAAACTTCCGCTCGAGCAGATTCAGCGCGTCGGGCAGCGCGTCGGCCTTGGCCTCGAGGCCGGTGAACGCGAGCCAGGACCGCGCCAGCTGCCGTCCCGCCTCGCGACCGTGTCCCGCGCCGCCGAACATCGCCGCGAGCGCGACGTTGTCGACGACGCTGAGGCGACGGAACGAGCGGGGAATCTGGTACGTGCGGGAGACGCCGAGACCAGCGATCTGGTGACCTTGGAGCCGGGCGATGTCACGTCCGTCGAGCACGATCTGACCGCCGTCCGCGCGGTAATAGCCGCTGACCACGTTGATCAGCGTGGACTTGCCCGACCCGTTCGGTCCGATGAGACCGAGGATCTCACCGGCCCGGACCCCGAGCGTCACGCCGGCGAGGGCCTGAAGACCGCGGAACGCCTTCTGCACGTTCGTGCACGTCAGCAAGGGGGCTCCGGCCGACGGCGTCGCCAGCTCCGTCGTCGCCTCCGCCACGGTGCTCGCGGCCGTCACGACCGGGGGAACGGCCGCACGACGCGCGCGCCGGCGGGGGAACCCGCCGGCCACCCCGTCTGGAAGGAACACGATGACGGCGATCAGAACCCCGCCGATCAACGCGCGGTTCAGGATCGCGCTCTGACCGCCGGTGAGGGACTGTGTGAGGACGGTCACGATGACGGCGCCGATCGCCGGGCCATACCAAAAGCGCGTGCCCCCCAGGGCGGCCATCATGATCGCGTCGACGGCGAGGCCGATGGAAAACGTCTCCGCGACGGTGACGTACGTCACGAACATCGCGTGGATGCCGCCGATCAGCCCGGCGATGAAGCAGCTCAGCGCGAAGGCGACG
>JBGPYK010000236.1:0-4805 GCA_041493245.1 Methylomirabilia bacterium
AGGCCGATGTCCGCGCGCGTGGACTCGAGCAGGCGCGTGCGGTCCTGCTTGGGGCCGGAGTGCGTGCGCTCGTGCGGGAGCACGACCTTGTGGGCGTAGTCGGTCACGGTGGCGAGGGCGACGAACCCCATGCGGGTGATGGCGACGCCCCCCACGGTGTACGTCTGGTGGTAGGGATAGATCGCCGGCCACTCCTCGCGCGCCCACAAGCCCTCGGCAACCCAGCCGTCGAGCACCTCGCGCGCGCCGCGGTAGCGGTCGAGGCCGGGCTCGTCCCGCGCCAGCGTCACCCGGACGATGTTGTGCGGGCTCATCGCGTAGAGGCGGTCCTGCGTCTCGGGCGTGATCTGGTCGTAGGGCGGCGCGACCACGGCGCTGACGTCCCGCGTGCGGCCGTACCGATACCCCAGAAACGGCTTGATCTCCATGCGCGCAGTATAGGGTCAACCCCGCGGTTGACGGCGGCCGGCCAGGCTGATACTCGTAGAGCGGGAACCAGACGGCCGCCATACGTGTTTACTGGCCGACAACACCCGCAAACAAGGAGGTCCCATGCGAACATCTCTGCTGCTCCGAGGTATCGTCGCCGCGGCCCTGACCAGCTTGGTCCTGGTCGGTGCGGCAAGCGCATTGGAGGTCGGGCAGAAGGCACCCGACTTCGCGCTGAACGGAGTCGACGGCAAGCCCGTCAAGCTCTCCGAGCTGACGGCCAAGGGCCCCGTCGTCATCTTCACCTTCATCGCCGCGTTCACACCGACCTGAACGAAGGAGCTGCTCGGCTTCGAGGCGGCCCTGCCGCAGTTCGAGGCCGCAGGTGCCCAGGTCGTGGGCATCAGCACCGATCATCACCTGGCGCTCGCCGGTTGGCAGAAGGCGCAGAACACCAAGCTGGTGTTCCTCTCGGATTTCGGGCGTAAGATGCTCCCCGCTTACGGCGCGATGCAGACCGATGAAAAGAGCCCGGTCTACCGCTACGCGAGGCGGGCGTATTTCATCATCGACAAGACCGGGACCGTGAAATTCGCGAAGGTCATGGACAGCAACCTCGATCTCCTGAACCCCGAAGAAGTCCTGAAGACCGTCAAGGCCACGGCCTCATGATCCGTCGCACCACCCTCGTTGTGGTGGCCCTGGCGCTGCTGACCGTCGGCGGCGCCGGGGCCGCCCCCGACTTCGCGAGCTTCCAGGTTCAGCCCTTCCAGCCGCCGAAGCCGGCTCCCGCGTTCGCCCTGCCGTCGCTCGACGGGCGCACGGTCCGGCTGGAGGACCTGCGGGGCAAGCTCGTCCTTGTCTTCTTCTGGGCCACTTGGTGACCCGACTGCCGGGAGGAGTTACCTTCCGTCAACCGGCTGTACGGAGAGTTCAAGGGCAAGGGCCTGGAGGTCTTGTTGGTGACCTTCCGCGAGAGCGCCGAGACCGTGAAGAAGGCGGCCCAGGAGCGGGGCTACGTCGCTCCCGTGCTTCTCGACTCCTCCGGTGACGTAACGGGCAAGCTCTACGGAGTTTGGGGCCCGCCCACGGCGTACTTCATCGACCGCAAGGGACAACTGATCGGCCGCGTCGTCGGCGCGCGCGACTGGAGCACCCCCGCCGCCCGGACACTGATCCAGTCCCTAGTCGAGTTGACCCCGTAACGAACTGAATTTCTTCCCGGTGCAGGTAACTAGACTAGGAGCCTGCCGGGGTATCGAGGAGCGCCACGGCTTTGCCGGGGCGCTCGGGGTGTTGGGGGTATGGGGGGCCATGTCGGGGCCCCCCATGTTCCTAGGAGCGAAGCCCCCCGCCGAGTAACTTACCAGCGGCTGCCGCGCGAACCCCCGCCGCCACCGCCGCCGCCCCGATTGCCACCACCACCACCACCACCCCCAAAGCCGCCGCGACCGCCGCCGCCGCCACCCGGACCACTCCGGCGAGGTCCGCCGGGACCTCCACCCGAACCCGCCGGCTTGGCGATCTCGACTTTGATTTGCCGGCCGTCGAGATCCTTGCCGTTCAACCGCTGGACCGCCTGGGTGGCTTCCTCTGGTGTCGCCATCTCCACGAACCCGAAGCCGCGCGATCGGCCGGAGAACTGATCGGTGATGACACTAGCCGAGGTGACGTTCCCGCACTGAGTGAAGAACTCACGGAGCCCTTCACTAGTCGTGGAAAACGAGAGACTGCCGATGAACAGCTTCTGGGCCATGGGGGGCCTCCGTCTTCCGCGTGTTGGTGGACACGTCGCCGGGCGCGGAAGCGGGCCGAGACGCGGTCTGAGTGATGCGGGCTCCCGATTGAACCGACGATCGAACCAGACGGCGGCAGTATACACCCCGCCGCCCGAGATTTCATGGCCTGTCCGCCAGCGTCTCCAGCGCCAGTTCGACCCCGCGCAGCATGACACCGAGGTCCATGCTGGGCTGCTGCGCATTGCCCGGCGCGACCATGGATGGTAGGAGCGGGAGGTGGATGAACCCCGCGCGTGCCGGCCGCGGTCGGGCCGCCAGCGCATGGAGCGTCGTGTACAGGGCGAAGTTGCAGAGATAGGTGCCCGCCGTCAGGGACAGGTAGGCGGGGATGCCGGCGCACCGCAATGCGTCAAGGATCGCCCGCAGCGGCAGCGTGCTGAAGTAGGCGGCGGGGCCGCCGGCGACGCACGCCTGGTCGACGGCCTGGAAGCCCTCGTTGTCGGGAATCGCGTAGTCCATCACATTGATCGCGACCCGTTCGAGCGCGATCTGGGCGCGCTCGGCGGCGAGCCCGAGGTGGACGACCGCGACGGGATCGAGGTCATCGAGGAGCGCGCCCGCCGCCGCGGCCGCGCTGAGATGGTGGACCGGCAGGATGGCCGCCCGCACCTGCCACACGCCGACGCGACGGCCGTCCAGGGCCTTGGCGACTTCCGCCGAGGGGTTGACGCTCGCCCCCGCGAATGGCTCGAAGCCCGTCACCAGCACCGTCCGATCCGCCACCGCAATCCTCCCTCCGTCCCGCTCGTCGCCCATCATACGTCGGCCGCAATGCTAGAATCACCGCACGTCGATGCCCATCGAGACGAGGCTCACTCCATGACGCGCACGGCCGACGTCGTCGTAGTCGGCGCGGGCGCCTGCGGCACCAGCGTCGCCTACCACCTCGCTGCCCTCCGGGTCAGGCGTGTCCTCGTCCTCGAGCGGCGCCACCTCGCCGCCGGCGCGACGGGCAAGTCGGGGGCGCTCGTGCGCATGCACTACACGAACGAGGCGGAGACGGCGCTGGCCGTCGAGAGCTTCAAGGTCTTCCGCGACTTCGCCGCCATCGTCGGCGGCGACTGCGGATTCGAACCCGTGGGGTTCGTCCAGCTCGTGGGGCCCGAGCACCGCGATGCGCTCGTCCGCAACGTCGAGCGGCAACGGAGCCTCGGCGTCAAGACCGAGGCGATCGACCGCGCGGCGCTCACCACGCTGCTCCCCGGTTGCCGCGTCGACGACATCGGTGCCGCGGCGTGGGAGCCGGACTCGGGCTTCGCCGATCCCAACGCCACCGCGTTCGCCTTCGCGGAGGCCGCGCGGCGCCTGGGCGCGACGATCGAGACGCACTGCGAGGTCCGCCGGATCCTCACCGCCGGCCAGCGCGTCACCGGCGTGGAGACCGTGGCGGGGTCGGTCGCCGCGCCCGTCGTCGTCATCGCGCCGGGCGCGTGGGCCGCACCGCTCCTCGCTCCGCTGGGCCTGGATCTGCCGCTGACGCCGTTCCGCATTCAGGTCTCGGTGTTCCGCTGGCCACCTGGCTTCACGCATCGCCATCCCGCCGTGATCGACGCGACGCACAGGGCGTGGTTCCGGCCCGAGGGCCACGCGGGAACGCTGATCGGCGTGGAGCTGGGCGTCGCCCACGCCGATCCCGACGGGTACGACGAGGGAGTCGACGAGGGTTACGTCGACCGGTGTCGGCAGGCGCTCGCGGCGCGCCTTCCCGTCTTCACTGAAGCGACGATGCGGGGCGGCTGGGCGGGCATGATCATGATGAGTGCCGATGGCCGGCCGATCATCGATCGGCTGGCGCCCTTCGAGGGCCTGTACGGCATGCTCGGTGACTCCGGGACCTCGTTCAAGACCTCGCCCGCGATCGGCCGGTGCCTCGCGGAGTGGATCATCCACGGACAGCCCCGCACTGCGGACCTCAGCCGCTTCACCGCGCGGCGCTTCGCCGAGGGGCGTCCGTGGCGCGACGCGGACGGCTACGGAACCGAGCGCCTCACCGTCTCGCGCTAGCCCGGCTCATTCGTGAATGAGCGACGTGCGAGTTCATGAAAAATCCAGGCTAGACGAAGGCTAGCCTAGGCTAGACGCGTTCATCGGCCTGCGAGCGCGCGGGCGAAGTTCAGGCGGATCTCGTCGGGGCGTTCGGAATAGGGCGGGATTGGCTCGTGGGGATCGAAGGTGGTGACGACGACGACCAGCGCGGGTCCCCTGCTCTCTCGCCCGCGGGCCAGGGCGGCGGGAAGCGCGGCCGCCTCCTCGACATGCTCGACGCAGGCGAACCCCGCCGCGCGCGCGACCGCGACAAAGTCCATCCTGACGTCGGGCAACACCTGGCCGCCGGACGACTCGTAGCGGCCGTTGTCGAAGACCACCACGAGGAGATTGGCCGGGCGCGCCGCCCCCACCGTCGCCAGCGTGCCGAGGTTCATCAAGAGCGAGCCATCGCCCTCGAGGACGACGACGCGACGGTCCGGGCGGGCGAGCGCCATACCGAGCGCCAGCGGGATGGCGGCGCCCATCGCGTCGCACAGCGCGAGATACGGGACGCTGACGTCCAGGTGCGGCAGGTAACGCGCGTTGGCG
>JBGPYK010000601.1:0-2163 GCA_041493245.1 Methylomirabilia bacterium
CCGACCCCGTGGCCGTCCTGCGGGAGATGCGCCGGGTCGTCAAGCCGGGCGGGATCATCGTCATCCTCAACCACTTCCGGAGCGAGCGGAAGCTGGCCGGACACCTCGAGGACTTCGTGGCGCCCGTGTGCACGCGTCTGGGCTGGAAGTCGAACCTCCCGCTGACGCCGCTCCTCAAGAAAGTGGGGCTCACCCCCGAGTTGGTGGCCAAGGTCAACATGCTCAACGGCTGGCGCCTCGTGAAGTGCCTCAACTCTAAGTAGCTCGGAGGGGGGCTTCGCGCGCAACGGTCAGCCTGTGGAGCTGTGGGGTTCGCTGCCTGGACGGTGCACGCCCCAGATCGAGAGCTTGGTGAGGATGGTGTTGCGGTGGACGCCGAGCAGGCGCGCAGCGCGGCTCACGTTCCACTGCACGCGCTCCAGCACGCGCAGCACGTACTGTCGCTCGAACTGGTCGCACGCTTCCCGCAGCGGCAGCCCCGTGTCCTCGGTCAACCGCGAGCCGGTCTCCGGTATGGCCACGTCGAGCGGCACGTCGCGGAGCAGCACCACGGGGCCGCCGGCCAGCACCACCGCGCGGTGGATCACGTTCTCCAGCTCGCGCACGTTGCCCGGCCAGTCGTAGCGCGTCAGCGCCTCGAGCGCCCCCGCCGACACCCCGTCCACCTCGCGGTGGCACTCCCGGGCCACCTTCCGCACGAAGTGCTCCACCAGGAACGGGATGTCCTCCCGCCGCTCGCGCAGCGGCGGCACGTGGATGGGCACGACGTTCAGCCGGTAGTAGAGGTCCTCGCGGAAGGTCCGCTCGCGCACGGCCTGGCGGAGATTCACGTTCGTGGCGGCCACCACGCGCACGTCCACGGGGATGGGGCGCACGCCCCCCAGGCGCTCGATCTCCCGCTCCTGGAGCGCGCGGAGCAGCTTCGATTGTAGATCTAGGCGCAGCGAGCCGATCTCGTCCAGGAAGATCGTCCCCCTGTGGGCCAGCTCGAACTTGCCGAGCTTGCGCGCGTGGGCGCCGGTAAAGGCACCCTTCTCGTGACCGAACAGCTCCGACTCCACCAGCGTGTCGGGAATCGCGGCCACGTTGATCGCGACGAGGGGCTGGGCCGCCCGGGGGCTCCGCCGGTGGATCGCGCGCGCCACCAGCTCCTTGCCCGTCCCACTCTCGCCCGTGATGAGCACGGTCGTTGGCGTCTCCGCGATCTGGGTGATGAGCTGGTAGATCCGCGCCATCTCGGGATGGCGGCCCACCATGCCGTGGAAGGTCTTGTCGCCGGCCTCGAAGCCGCTGCCGGCCAGGGCCGAGCGCAGGCAGAGGACTTGGCGCTCGAGCGCCCGCTTCTCGAACGCGCGCTGGACGAGGAGCAGGATGTCGTCGACATCGAAGGGTTTGACGAGGTAATCGTAGGCGCCCAGCCGCATGGCCTCGACGGCGGTGCGGACGTCCCGCACCGCCGTGGCGAGGACGACCACGATGGTCGGGTCGAACGTCCGGATCCGGGGCAGGAACGTGATGCCGGCGTCGCCCGGCATGCGCTGGTCGAGCATGACGAGGTCGACCTCGTGGGTCTGGAGGATCTCCATCGCCTGCGCCCCGGTATGGGCCTCCAGGACGTCGCACGTTTGCTCGAGGATCGCGCGGATCGACTCGCGCACGCCGTCCTCGTCGTCGACGACGAGCACACTGCCCCGCCGTCCGAGCGTCCATTCCGTCTCCATCCGGCGTCCCCTGTCCCCGTCCGCCTCGTGGCGACGGTGTCTCCGATCCGATCCCCCCGCTGCACGCGGGGGCACCGTATCGGTCTGGATACAACCTATCGAAGGTGAGCCGCCATTCTACCGGCGGCCGGGGGCTACGCCAAGGGGGTCAGAATCAGTTCGACGACGCTCTGCGTCGCGGCCGTGACGGGCGCCTCCCGGCCGCGGCGGACGCCGGCGATCCAGAGGATGGCACCGTCCGCCTCGACGAGCGGCAGGCGGCTCCGCTCCCAGCGCGGGATCTTCGCGTCGATGAGGAAGACCTTGAGACGGCGCTCGCCGGCGCCGAAGGGCGAGAAGCGATCGCCGCGCCGCCGCGCGCGCACCGTGAGCCGCGCGGGCACCGCCGCGGCGTCGAAGGCGACGCGAGTGCGCGCGCGCGGCACCGCGTAGCCCGCCGTCG
>JBGPYK010000500.1:0-2785 GCA_041493245.1 Methylomirabilia bacterium
AGTACCAAAGACGGGATGGAGAGTGCCCGAGGCGATGCCGGACGGGGGCCGCATCCCCTGCCAGGCCCCGCCCGCCCCACATGGCGCTGGGCGGTGGGCAAACTTCTGACTCAGGACACGAGGAGCCCGTCGGAGTATCGAGGAGCGCCCCGGCTTCGCCGGGGTGCTCCAAGCGTTGGGGGGATGGGGGGCCATGTCGGGGCCCCCATGTCCCTAGAGCCTGCCGAGCGCGCGGAGCACGACCTCCGGGGTCATCGGCACGCGGGTGATGCGCGCGCCGAAGGAGCTGAGCGCGTCGTTGACCGCGTTGAGCACGGCGCCCGGCGCGCCGGCCACGCCGCCTTCGCCCGCGCCCTTGAAGCCGCCCTCGGAGTAGGCCGTCGGCGTCTCGACGTGGGCCACCCAGATGTCGGGCAGCTCCGCGGCCATCGGGACGAGATAGTCCATCATCGTCGCGGTCAAGAGCTGACCCTGCTCGTCGTAAATGCAGTGCTCGAACAGCGCGTCGCCGAGGCCGTGGGCGACGCCGCCGCGCACCTGCTCGTCAACGAGCATCGGGTTGATGATGCGCCCGCAGTCCTCTGCCACCCAATGGCCGAGCAGCCTCACCACGCCTGTGTTCACGTCGACCTCGACGTAGGAGAGCTGGACGCCGTTGGTGTAGGCGAGGGGCTGGTGGCGCGGCACGTAGTGTCGCGTCACCGTCAGCTCCGACTGGAAGTCCTTCGGCAGGGTGTCCGGACGGAAGTAGGCTACGCGGCCCAGCTCGGACAGCGGCATGCGCGCCTCGCCGGTACGTGCGTCGACGATCTGCCCGTGGCGGACGTCGAGCGCGAGGGGATCGACGTCGAACACGACGGCGGCGACCTTCAGGATGTTCTCCTTCAGCGCCTTGCCGGTCAGGAGCGTCGCCTCGCCGCCGATGCCGGCGCCGCGGCTGCCCCACGTGCCGCCGCCGTACGGTGTCACCATGGTGTCGCCCGTTACGACCCGCACGTCCTCGATCGGCACGCCGACGGCCGTCGCCGCGACCTGGGCGAGGATGGTGTCCGTGCCCTGGCCCTGCTCGGTGACGCTCGCGAGGACCGTGAGCTTGCCGCTCGGCTCGAGACGGATCGTCGTGCCGTCCTGCGACGAGATGCGCGCGCCGCCGATGCCGTACGTCTGGGCGCCCGGCACCGTGAGGTCGAGGAACACGCAGAGACCGAGCCCGCGATGGATCCCTCGCGCGCGCAGCCGGTCCCGCTCCTCGCACAAACCGCGATAGCCCGACAGCTCCAGCACCGCGTCGAGCGACTCCTCGTGCGAGAGCTTCTCGAAGAACAACCCGGTGGGCGCCGTGTACGGGTACATATCGGCGGTCAGCAGATTCCGGCGGCGGACCTCGACGGGATCGAGCGACAGCTCGCGGGCGACGCGGTCGACCATCGCCTCCATGACGAGCGCGGCGACGGGATGGCCGACCGCGCGGTACTGCGACATCGGCGTCTTGTTCTGGAAGACCACGCGGCCGCGCGCCTCGTAGTCGCGGAAGCGGTAGGGGCCCGGCGTGGTTCGCAAGATCTGGCCGCTCTCGACCACGCTCGAGCGCGGATACACCGAGAAGGCGCCGACGGGGGCGAGGTCGTCCAGACGCATCGCGAGGATCGTGCCGTCGCGCTTGACCGCCACCTCCGCGGTGACGTGGTGGTCGCGCGCGTGGATGTCCGTCTGGAACGACTCGAGGCGGTCGGCGAGGAACTTCACCGGCCGGCCGAGCATGACCGCGAGCGTGCAGGTCGCGATCTCGTCGGGATACGTGTGGATCTTGAGCCCGAAGGAGCCGCCGACGTCCTTGTTGACGACGCGGACGCGATGCTCGGGGATGCGCAGGTGGCGCGACAGGATGTCGTGCAGCATGTACGGCGCCTGGCCGGAGTGATACACGGTCAGCGTCTCGTCGGCCCGGTCGTAGTCCGCCAGCACGACCCGCGGCTCCAGGCTGACCACCGTGTGGCGCCCCGTGTCGAACGTGTCCTTGTAGACGGCGTCCGCCTCGCGGAACGCGGCGTCCACGTCGCCGGACGTGACGCGCGTCTCGAGCACGAGGTTGTCGCCCAGCTCTGGGTGGATCAGCGGCGCGCCGGGCGCGAGCGCGGCCTCGGCGTCGACGACCGGCGGCAGCGGCTCCCACGTCACGCGCACGCGCGCGCAGCCGTCCTCGGCGAGGGCCCGCGACTCCGCCACGACGGCGACGACGGGCTCGCCTTGCCACACCGCCTTGTCGACGGCCAGGGGATACTGCGGCGCGGACTTCATCCCGGCGTAGTTCTTCAGCACGCCCACCCATGGCTCGCAGCGCCCGGCCAGCTCCCGGCCGGTCACCACCGCGATCACTCCGGGCAGCGCCGCCGCCTCCGCAATGTCGACGGCGACGATCCGCGCGTGGGCGTGGGGCGATCGCACGAACGCGGCGTGCGCCAAGCGCGGCACGACGATGTCGTCGGTGTAGGTGCCGCGGCCGGCGACGAGCCGGGCCGTCTGAGGCCGCACGACCGAGCGGCCGATGTAGCTGCCGTCCGTAGGCGCCTGTCGGAGATCGAGGGGCGCCACGGGTGTCCCGGGGCGCCCCGAGCGTTGGGGGGTGTGGGGGGCCATTTCGGGGCCCCCCACGTCCATCGGCGAGGCCTGTGTGCCTGCGCGACGCTCCGCCGCGCGGGCGACCGCCTGGACGATGGCGTGGTAGCCGGTGCAGCGGCAGTAGTTGGCGCTGAGCGCTTCGCGGATGGTCACGGGGTCGGGACGC
>JBGPYK010000316.1:0-4036 GCA_041493245.1 Methylomirabilia bacterium
ATCCTGGCCGCCCTGACCGACTGGCTCGACGGCCTCATCGCCCGGCGCCGCAACCAGGTCACGACGCTGGGCACGCTGCTCGACCCCATCGCCGACAAGATCCTGGTCGCCTCGGCGCTTGTCTCGCTGCTCCAGATCGACAAGATCGCGGCGTGGATCGTGCTGGTGATCATCGGGCGCGAGCTGGCGGTGACCGGTTTGCGCGCCGTGGCCGCCGGTGTCGGTGTCATCGTCCCGGCCTCCCGCCTGGCGAAGTGGAAGACCGCGGGCCAGTACGTGGCGCTCACGATGCTCATCATCGAAAAGGGCGTGGGATCCCCCTCTTTTCACCTCGCCGCCACCGGTGTCCTCTGGGTGGCGGTGGCGCTGACCGTCGTTTCCGCCGTCGACTACTTCTACCGATTCTTTCGAAAGGCCGATTTCCGGTCGATCGTGCCGGACGAAGAACGCTGGTCGTGACGCCGCTCGCCGCCCTCGCCCTGGCGTACCTGGTGGGCGCCATCCCCGTCGGGTACCTCGTGGGGCGGGCCTTCGGCGTCGGCGACATCCGGCGGCACGGCAGCGGCAGCATCGGCGCCACCAATCTCCTGCGCACCCTCGGGCGGCTACCGGCCATCCTGACCCTGACCGGCGACGTCGCCAAGGGCGCGGCCGCGGTGGCGCTGGCTACGGCGTGGTCGGGAGGCGCCTCCCGCATCGCTGCCGCCTCGGCGGTGGCGGCCGTCGCCGGCAACTGCTGGTCGGTCTTCCTCGGGTTCCGTGGCGGTAAGGGCGTGGCGACGGGACTCGGCGCCTTCCTCTGGCTCGTCCCGTGGGCGACGCTGCCTGCCGCGCTCGTCTGGCTCGTGATCGCGGCGACCTTCCGCTACGTGTCGCTGGCGTCTGTCATGGCCGCCGCCTGCGTGCCCCTCGGCGCTCTTGCCCTCCGCTACCCCGGCTCGTCCGCGCTCGCCTGCCTCCTCGTCGCGGGTATCGTCGTGGCCCGTCACCGCGACAACATCGCCCGCCTGACGGTGGGCACGGAGCGCCGGCTGGGGCAGACCTCGCGGTGAGGAGCCGCCGATGACGCTCGCGATCATCGGCGGAGGGAGCTGGGGGACCGCGCTCTCGGCGCACGTGGCCCGGCGTGACGCCAGCGTGCGGCTGTGGATTCGCGAGACCGAAATCGTGGAGGCCATCGCGCGGACGCGGCGGAACGCCTGGTACCTCGCGGACGTCGAGTTGCCGCCCGGCGTGCGCGCGCTGGGGGATCTCGACGAGACCCTTCACGGCGCCGAGTTGGTGATCGTCGCCGTGCCCTCCGAGTTCGTGGCCGCGACGCTGAAGGATGTCGAGTCGTGGCCGCGCGACGTCCCCATCGTCTCCGCCACCAAGGGCTTCGACCCCGAGCGGCACGTCCGGATGACCGAGCTGATCCTCGATCGCTTTCCCGCCGCGCGCGTGGCCGCCCTGTCGGGGCCGACCTTCGCGCGCGAGGTCGCGCTCGGCCTGCCGACGGCATGCGTGGTTGCCGCCACCGACGAAGCGCTCGCGCGCGCGCTCCAGGAGCGCCTGGGAACGCGCGAATTCCGGCTCTACACCAACCGCGACGTCGTCGGCGTCGAGGTCGGCGGCGCGCTCAAGAACGTCATCGCGATCGCCACAGGGCTGGCCGACGGACTCGAGCTGGGTCAGAACGCGCGGGCCGCCCTCATCACGCGCGGGCTCGCCGAGATGACGCGGCTGGCCGTCGCGCTCGGCGGCGCGGCGACCACGATGGCCGGGCTGGCGGGGCTCGGCGACCTCGTGCTGACGTGCACGGGCGGGCTCTCCCGAAACCGCGCGCTCGGCATGGCGCTGGCGCGGGGACGCACGCAGGCGGCGGTGGAAGGGGAGACGCGGATGATCGCGGAGGGCGCGCGGACCGTCACCTCCGCGCTCGCGCTCGCCCGCCGTCACGGTGTCAGCCTGCCGATCTGCGCCGAGGTCGGCAACGTGCTCTTCGAGGGCAAGCCGCCCGCCGACGCCGTGGCCGCCCTGCTCAATCGCGCCACGCGCCCCGAGGACGACAGGGTGCGATGACGACCGGGAGGCCATGGTAGAATGGGCGCCGTTGCGTTGACGGTCAGGCGGGAATAGCTCAGTGGTAGAGCACGACCTTGCCAAGGTCGGGGTCGCGGGTTCGAATCCCGTTTCCCGCTCCAGCATTCATCGCGTCCGGTCGTTGGTGTCGCGTCTCATGGCGGCGTAGCCAAGTGGTAAGGCGCGGGTCTGCAAAACCCGTATTCGTGAGTTCGATTCTCACCGCCGCCTCCATTTCTCTCGTTGTTGGACCGACCACGGGGGCGTGGCGGAACTGGCAAACGCTGAGGACTTAAAATCCTCCGTCCGCAAGGACTTGCAGGTTCGAATCCTGCCGCCCCTACCATCGCTCGCGGTCGAACGTCGGGATCGGGGTGCCGATGAAGAAGTGGACGATCCCGACCGCCTCGTGCAGCACCTCCTCGAGCGCGTGGCCCGAGCGCCACCAGCGGGAGGGGTCGACAGGTTCGTAGCGGGTCGGACGCACGAGCGCGGGGACCTCGCGTTCGAAGCGCGCGTTCCATATGATGCGGACGCGGCGCGTGTGGTAGGGCGACGTCACGATGATCACGCGCCGGAAGCCGCGGGCCCGCGCGTACTCGAAGTCGACCTGCAACTCCTCCAGCGTGTTCTCCGCGGGCCGGTCGAGACGGACGATGTCCGAGTCCAGCACGCCACCCCGCCGGAGCACGCGGGCGGCGCGCTCCTGAGGCTCGGGGTCGCCGGCCAACCGTCGCGCCTCGTCGGGGATCGGGGTGCGGGCGAGCGTGACGACGATACGGCGCGCCCAGCCCTCGCGGAAGAGGGCGGCCGCTTCGAGTTCACGGAGGGGCGTCAGGCCGGCAAGGATGAGGATGGCGTCGCTCCGGGCGAGGGGATCGGTGACGACCAACCATGGGCCCAGGCAGCACCCCACCAGCGTCCCCGTGGCGAGCACGGCGGCGACGAGCAGGAGGACCACGAGACGCCGGCGGGAGCGATTGGGGTTCATTGGACGAAAGAGGCTCGCCAGGCTATCTTACCTGAGATCATGACTTCCCCCGGTGCCATCGCCTTCCAGATCGGGCCCTTCGTCATCCGGTGGTACGGCGTCCTGATGGCCACCGCGATCGTCGTCGGGCTCTGGCTCGGGCACCGCCAGGCACGGCGTGAGGGCCTGCCGGTCGACGATTACATCAGCGTCGCGCAGTGGTCGATCCTCGCCGGCCTCGTGGGCGCCCGTCTGTACGAGGTCGTCTTCAACTGGGATTACTACGGTCAGTACCCGTCCAAGATCATCGCGGTGTGGGAGGGAGGTCTCGCGATCCATGGCGGGCTCATCGTGGGCCCGATCGTCGGCATCTGGCTGTCGCACCGCTGGCACCTGCCGGTCTTGCGCGGGCTCGACATCGCCGCCCCGAGCGCCGCCATCGGCCAGGCGATCGGCCGCTGGGGGAATTTCTTCAACGAGGAGGCGTTCGGCCGGCCGACCGCCTTACCGTGGAAGCTCTACATCTCGCCCCCGCACCGGCCGCCGGGTTTGGCCCAGTTCGATTTCTTCCATCCGACGTTCCTCTACGAGTCTGCGTGGGACCTCGCCGTCTTCCTGGTCCTCATCGGCTGGCTGCGCCCGAAGCTGCACGAGCGGCCCGGCGCGCTGTTTTTCTGCTACGTGGGGCTCTACTCGATCGGGCGCTTCGCCATCGAGGCGCTACGGCTCGACAGCTTCTGGATCGGCGCCTTCCGCGTCCCCCAGATCGCGAGCGTGATCGGTGTCGCCATCGCGATCGGGGGATTGGCGTGGCTCCGGCGTCGCGATGCTGCGCTGGCGCAGTAGCCACGCAGACCACCCCGCCCGGGCTCGGCGGTCATCGGTCATCCGATGAAGCTTGAACGCGTGGGGCCGTATCTGTGGCGCATACCACCGGATGCGCAGCCGGGGATGCGGGTGCCGGCGTTGATCGTCGCGGATGACGTGCTGATGGCGCACATCCGG
>JBGPYK010000272.1:0-4374 GCA_041493245.1 Methylomirabilia bacterium
AAGGAGACACTGTTCGCCGTAGAACTTCTCGAGCTTGCCCTCGATGATCTTGTCGAGGATCTGCGGCGGCTTCTTCTGGTCCGCCATCTGGTCGCGGTAGATCTCGCGCTCCTTGTCGATCACCGCGGGCGGCACGTCCTCACGACTGACCCACGAGGGATTCGCCGCCGCCACCTGCATCGCCAGGTCTTTCACCAGGTCCTGGAAGGCATCGGTTTTCGCCACGAAGTCGGTCTCGCAATCCGCCTCGATGAGCACGCCGAGCTTGGCCCCGGGATGGATATAGGCACTCACGGCGCCCTCCCGCGTCTGCCGGTGCCCCCGCTTCGCGGCGTCGGCCAGTCCCTTCTTTCTCAGGAACTCGACCGCGGCGTCGAGATTGCCCCTGGTCTCCTGCAACGCGGCCTTGCAGTCCATGACGCCGGCGCCCGTGCGGTCGCGCAGCTCCTTGACCTGTTGCGCGTTTGACGCCATGCGCTACGCCTCCACCTCGGCCGCAGCCAGCTCGACCTCGGCCGTCGCCTCCGGCCCGGCGACCTCCTCCGCCTCGTCCTTGGCGAGCGTGCCCCGCCCCTCGAGAATCGCGTCGGCGATGCGGGAAGTGATGAGGCGGACGGCCCGGATGGCGTCGTCGTTGCCGGGGACCGGATAGTCGATGCCCGTCGGATCGCAGTTGGTATCCACGATGGCGACGATCGGAATCCCCAGCCGCCGCGCCTCCGCCACCGCGATCCCCTCCTTGCGGGGATCGATGATGAACACCGACGAGGGAAGCTGCTCCATCACCTTGATACCGATGAGGGCCTTCTCGAGCTTCTGGCGCTCGCGGTCCAGCTCGAGCGCCTCCTTCTTGGACAGCCGCTCGTACTCGCCCGCCTCCTTCATCTCCTCGATCTTCTTCAGCCGCGCGATGGACTTGCGGATGGTCTGGAAATTGGTGAGGGTCCCGCCGAGCCACCGCTGGTTGACGTAGAACATCCCACAGCGGGTCGCCTCGTCAAACACGGTGTCCTGCGCCTGCTTCTTGGTTCCGATGAACAGCATCGTGCCGCCGCCCGCGGCGAGGTCGCGGACGAAGGCGTACGCCTCCCGAAACTTCTTGAGGGTCTTCTGGAGATCGATGATGTAGATGCCATTCCGCTCACCGAAGATGTACTTCTGCATCTTCGGATTCCAGCGCTTGGTCTGGTGCCCGAAATGCACGCCCGCCTCGAGCAATTCCTTCATCGTCAATCCGGCCATCTCTCCTCCTGTTCGGTTTGCCTCCGCCGCGGATTCCGGAATCATAGGCTCGCCGCGGGCGGCGGGCACTTCGAGTCGCTCGCCGCGGGCGCGAGGGCCCCAGCCCCCGGCCGTCCTGCGGCTCGCGCCCCGGCCCCGCGACGTCCTGCGGCTCGCACTACAACTGCGGCACCGACGCTTGCGCGGCGTGCGTGATGGTGGTTACGTCGTGTACTTCGCGTTGATCCGCACGTACTCCTCCGACAGATCGCACGTCCAGACCCGATCCTCGCCCCGGCCCAGGCCGAGGTCGACGGTGATCGCGTACTCCGGCCTCCCCATGATCTCGCGAATCCGGCCGATGCGCGCGCCTTCTCTCAGCATCCCCTGCTCCACCAGGGGCTCGTCGTCGAAGGCAATGGCCACCCGCTGCTGCTCCACGCGCGCCGCCGACTTGCCCAGCGCCATCATGATGCGTCCCCAGTTCGGATCCTGTCCGGCGATGGCCGTCTTGACGAGGGGCGAGTTCGCCACGCTGCGGGCGGCGGCGAGAGCATCGCGGCGGCTCGCGGCGCCCCGCACGGTCACGGTGACGAGTCGCGTGGCCCCCTCCCCGTCGGCGACCAGCATGCGCGCCAGCCGCTGCATGAGGGCCTCCAAGGCGCGCGCGAACGCGGCCACCCCGCGTGCGCCGGGAGCCAGCGGGGCGTTCTCGGCCACTCCGTTGGCGAGGACGGCGACGGTGTCGCTCGTAGACTGGTCTCCGTCGACGGTGATCCGGTTAAACGTTCCCTCGACGCCGCGACGGACCACCGCCCGTAGCGCGTCGGAGGCGATGACAACGTCGGTCGCCACGAAACAGAACATCGTCGCCATGTGGGGCTCGATCATGCCCACGCCCTTCGCGACGCCGCCGATGGTGACGGACCGTCCGCCGACATCGACGCGGAGGGCCGCCTCCTTGGGGCGGGTGTCCGTCGTCAGGATCGCCTCCGCCGCCGCCCGCCCCCCCTGAGGCGAGAGAGACTTGACGAGCTTCGGCAGGGCCGCGCGGATCTTGTCCATCGGCAACGGCACCCCGATAACGCCGGTCGAGGCGATGAGGACATGTCTAGCCGGGATGCGCAGCAGCTCGCCGACGAGCTTGGTCATCTCGCGCGCGTCCCGCACACCTTGTTCCCCTGTGCACACGTTGGCGCAGCCGCTGGAGGCGACGATCGCCTGGGCGATCCCGCTCCGCGCATGCTCCATGGACACGAGGACCGGCGCGCCCTTGACCTGGTTTCCGGTGAAGACGGCAGCGGCCCGCGCTGGCGTGGGCGAGTAGACGAGGGCGAGGTCCTTCTTGCCGCTCGGCTTGATGCCGGCGGCCACGCCCCCCGCGAGGATTCCGGGAACCGCGGTGACACCGCCGTCAAGCCACTCGATCTCGGCCATCTAGCTCCCGGCGTCCATCGCGCTCATGGTCACGGATACACCGGCGGGGCCTCGAGCCCTGTCCGCTCATTCCAGCCGAACATCACGTTCAGGTTCTGGACGCCGTTGGCGGAGCCCCCCTTGCCCAGGTTGTCGATGGCGGAGACGCAGACGGCGCGCCCGGTCCGGCGATCCGCAACGACCGTCAGGTCACAGTAGTTGGAGCCGACGACGGCACGGGTCGCCGGCCGCTCGCCCTCGCCGCAGACCCGGACGAACGGCTCGCCGGCATAGAAGTCGCGATATGCGGCCAGCAGGTCGGACGTCGAGGCGTCGACCGCGAGCGGCACGGAGGCGGTCGTGAACAGCCCGCGGTTGAGCGGGAGCAGGTGCGGCGTGAACGACACGCGCACGGTTCGCCCCGCCAGCGCACTCAGCTCCTGCTCGATCTCCGGTGTATGACGGTGCGACGCGATGCCATACGCCTGCACGTTCTCGTTGGCCTCCGTGTACAGGTACATCGGGTCGACCTTCCGCCCCTGCGCCCCCGCTCCGGTCACGCCCGACTTGCCGTCGATGACGATACCGTCCGTACGGGCCAGCGCGCTCTTCAGGAGCGGGGCGATCGCGAGCACGGCCCCGGTCGGGTAGCAGCCCGGCGCGGCCACGAGGCCGGAGCCGGCGATAACCTTGCGGTACAGCTCGGGCAGGCCATACACGGCCTCGGCCAGACCCTCGGGATCGGTATGGCGCGTCTTGTACCAGACCGTGTAGTCTTCCGGGTTGCGCAACCGGTAATCCGCCGACAGGTCGACCACCCGCACCCCGTGCCGGCGCAGCACGGGCACAGCCTTCTGCGATTCCATGTGCGGCAGCGCCAGGAAGACGGCGTCTGCGGCCGCGGGTGTGCGCTCAGGGTCGAAGTCGCTGAAGACTAAGTCCGTGAGCCCCCGCAGGTGCGGGTACACGCGGGCGAGCGGCTCGCCCGCCAGCCGCTCGGAGGAGACGGCCGTGACCTCGACCTTCGGGTGCCGGAGCAGGATCCGAAGCAGCTCCGCCCCCATGTAGCCACTGGCGCCAGCGACGGCGACGCGGATCACGCCGACCGCCCTACCGCTTCGAGTACTGGAACTTCTGGCGGGCGCCGGGCTGGCCGTACTTCTTACGCTCGCGCATCCGCGGGTCGCGTGTGAGCAGGCCGGCCTTCTTGAGCGGCTGCCGGAGCTTCTCGTCGAACTGCACGAGGGCGCGGGCAATGCCGTGGCGCACGGCGCCCGCCTGGCCCGAGGGGCCGCCGCCCCCCACCGTCGCGATCACGTCGAACTGGCCGTGCGTGTTCGTGATCTGCAGCGGCTGCGCGATGATCATTCGCAGCGTCTCGCGCGGAAAATAGTTCTCGAACGCGCGGCGGTTGACCATGATCCGCCCAGGGCCGGGACGGACCCAGACGCGCGCGACGGAGGTCTTCCGCCGGCCCGTGCCATAGAAACGATCGACGACCGCCATCACTTCACCTCCAGCGCCTGCGGCTGCTGCGCCTGGTGCGGATGCGCGGCCCCGCGATAAACCTTGAGCTTCTTGGCCATGGCCCGGCCGAGCCGGTTCTTGGGGAGCATGCCCTGCACGGCCCACTCGATCACACGTTCCGGGCGGGTCCTGATCATCTTCTCGGCGCTCACCTCGCGGAGACCGCCGATGTAGCCGGTGTGCCAACGATATTGTTTGTTCTGGAGCTTC
>JBGPYK010000399.1:0-3452 GCA_041493245.1 Methylomirabilia bacterium
CGCGGGTTCCCGAGCCCCGCCCAGGTCCGCGAGACCCTCCGTCCGGTCAACATCCACGTCCCGCCCTCGGGGCTCGTGTGCCTCGAGAACACGCACAACCGTCACGGCGGGACCTGCTGCACGCCGGAGGAGATCGCCGCCGTGGCCGCCGTGGCGCACCAAGCCGGTGTCCCGGTGCATCTCGACGGCGCACGCCTGTTCAACGCCGCCGTGGCCCTCGGACGCCCCGCCCGCGATTTCGCCCGCGACGTCGACTCCGTCACCTTCTGCGTCTCCAAGGGCCTGGGGGCCCCCGTCGGCTCCGTGGTGTGCGGGCGCGCCGACTTCGTCACCCGCGCTCGGCGCATCCGCAAGATGCTGGGGGGCGGCATGCGCCAGGCCGGCGTCATCGCCGCCGCCGGGATCGTGGCGCTGGAGCGGATGGTGGACCGGCTCGCCGAGGACCACGCGAACGCCCGCGCGCTGGCCAAGGGCGTGGCGCGCCTGCCGGGCATGCGGATCGAGCTCGCCAGCGTGCAGACCAACATCGTCATCTTCAGGGTCGACCGCCCGCAGGGCGTCGACGAGCTGGTCAAGGGATGCGCGGCGCGCAAGGTCAAGATCCACGGCGTCTCGCCGACGTCCATCCGCTGCGTCACCCACAAAGACGTCGACGCCGACGACATCGCGCGTACTCTCGACGCGCTCAACGAAATCACGAAGGGCTGGTGAACCCTCCATGGCCGAACGACTGCTCGACGTGAAAGGGCTGAAGACCTACTTCTTCACCGACGAGGGCGTCGTCCGCGCCGTCGACGGGATCGACTTCTACATCAACAAGGGCGAGACGCTCGGCATCGTCGGTGAGTCGGGCTGCGGCAAGAGCGTCACCGCGCTCTCCATTATGCGCCTCATCGCCCAGCCCCCGGGCCGGATCGTCGAGGGCACGATCCACTACAACGGCCGGAACCTCCTCGACCTCTCCCCCAAGGAGATGCGCAAGATCCGCGGCAAGGAGATCTCGATGATCTTCCAGGAACCCATGACCTCGCTCAACCCCGTCTTCACGGTGGGCGAGCAGATCGCGGAGGCCATCCGCCTGCACGAAAAGCTGGGGCGCCGCGACGCCATGGACAAGACGGTCGAGATGCTGAAGCTGGTCCACATCCCCAACGCCGAGCGCCGCGTGAAGGAGTATCCGCACCAGCTCTCGGGCGGCATGCGGCAGCGGGTGATGATCGCCATGGCCCTGTCCTGCAACCCGAACCTCCTCATCGCCGACGAGCCGACGACGGCTCTGGACGTCACCATCCAGGCCCAGATCCTCGAGCTGCTCAACGAGCTGAAGTCGAAGCTCAACATGGCGGTGCTGCTGATCACCCACGACATGGGCGTCATCGCGGAGACCGCCCAGCGGGTCGTCGTGATGTACGCGGCCCAGGTGGTGGAGGAGGCCACGGTCGGCGAGCTGTTCAAGGAGCCGCTGCATCCGTACACGCAGGGACTGTTGCGATCCATCCCGCGGATCGATCTTGCCGCGACGCAGCGTACGCGGCTGGAGACGATCCCCGGCACCGTGCCCACGTTACGCGGCGAGATCAAGCCCGCGTGCCGGTTCGCGCCACGCTGTCAGTTCGCCAAGCCCACGCACTTCGAAAACACGCCCCCGCTCAAGGAAGTCAGGCCTGGCCACAAGGTCGCCTGCTTCCTGTACTGAGGGCCACCATGGCAGACGCGCTCCTCCAGGTCCGGAACCTCAAGAAGTACTTCCCCATCCGCGGCGGCCTCTTTTCCAGGGAGGTCGCGCGCGTCCACGCCGTGGACGACGTCTCGTTCGACATCATGGCGGGGGAGACGCTCGGCCTCGTGGGCGAGTCGGGCTGCGGGAAGTCGACGACGGGCCGCAGTATCTTGAGATTGATCGAGCCGACGGCGGGCGAGGTGCGGTTCCAGGACAAGAACGTCACCACGCTCGACAAGCGCTCGCTGCGGGCCCTGCGCAAGGACATGCAGATCATCTTCCAGGACCCGTACGCCTCGCTGAATCCCAGAATGACCGTGGGCTCGATCGTCGGCGAGGCCCTCGTCATCCACAAGCTCGCGCCCAACCGGAAGGCACGGGAAGAGCGGGTCGTCCAGTTGCTGGAGACCGTCGGGCTCTCGGCCGACCACCTGCGCCGCTATCCCCACGAGTTCTCGGGCGGCCAGCGCCAGCGCATCGGCATCGCGCGGGCCCTGGCCGTGAGCCCCAAGCTCATCGTGGCCGACGAGCCCGTCTCGGCCCTCGACGTCTCCGTGCAGGCCCAGGTCATCAATCTCCTGGAGGACCTCCAGACCAAGTTCGGTCTCACGTACCTCTTCATCGCCCACGACCTGTCGGTCGTCGAGCACATCTCGACCCGCGTGGCGGTGATGTACCTGGGCAAGGTGGTGGAGATCGCGCCGGCCAGAGAGCTCTACACCAACCCCAAGCATCCCTACACGGAGGCACTCCTCTCCGCGGTGCCGATCCCGGACCCGACGATGAAGCGCAAGCGGATCCTCCTCGAGGGCGACGTGCCGAGCCCGATCAATCCGCCGTCCGGGTGCCGGTTCCACACGCGCTGCGCGCTGCGGGTGCCGTCCTGCTCGCAGAACGAGCAGGTGCTCAAGGAGATCTCGCCGGGGCACTGGGTCGCCTGCCAGGTCCGCTCCGGTTAGCCAGGCGCTCTCCACGCGCTTCTGCCGGGTTCGGGCGGGTCGACCGGTGAGCGGAAGCTTACTCCCAGAGGTAGGCGCGAGGGTTGACCGAGCGGCCTTTGACCAGGATCTCGTAGTGGAGGTGCGGGCCAGACGACCGGCCGGTGTTGCCGGTGACCCCGATGTCGGCGCCGCGCTCGACCTTCTGCCCGAGCGTGACCACGGTCTTCGAGAGGTGCCCGTAGATCGTTCGTAGATCTAGCCCGTGGTCGAGGATCACGGTGAGCCCGTACTCGCTGTGCGTGCCGGCAAAGGCGACGGTGGCTGCGGAGGGCGCGCGAACGGGCGTGCCCCGCTCGGCGGAGATGTCCATGCCGCTGTGGAACTCCAGGCCTCTCGTCCACGGCGACTTCCGGTTCCCGAACTCGGAGTTGACAGCCCCGCGCACCGGCCATCGAGACGGGAGCGAGGCCAGCGCCTTACCGGCCCGGGTGATGATGCGCTCAAGGGCGCGCAGGCTCTCGCCCTCCTCGATCACGCTCTCGGAGAGCCGGTTCAACTCCTCCGACGGCGCGGTCTGAGTGGGCGGTTGACCGGGCGGCGTGGCGCGGGGACCTCCGATGCCCGTCCCCTGCCCTTTCGGCGCCACGTCCGGCCCGAAGGGCTCCCAGATGCGGGCGTGCAACTCCCGCCAGCTCGAGACCTCTTTCTGCAGCTCCGCCACGCGCTGGTTGAAGCCCTCGATCGTCGCGCGCCGCGCGTCGAGTTCACGGAAGAGGCCGCCGACCTCCTGC
>JBGPYK010000139.1:0-6358 GCA_041493245.1 Methylomirabilia bacterium
GCGCTCGTCGTTGAAGAACGCGTGGTTGACGCCCGGGTAGATGTGGATCTCCGACGACTTGCCCGCCTCCTTGATCGCCTTGTCCACGCCCTTGGCGACGTCCGGCGTGACGAAGCCGTCCTTCTCGGCGTAGAGACCGAGCACCGGCCCCGCCAGCTTTCGGTAGTCGGGCTTGACGTTGGGATGGATGCCGTAGAAGTTCACGCAGGCGCCAATCGAGGCGTCGAGCGTGGCGGCGAAGAGGGCGAGCTGGCCGCCCATGCAGAAGCCGACGGCGCCGGCCTTGGCCGTCGACGAGTGGGCCTTCAGATACGTGGTCGCGCCCCGGAGGTCCTTCTCGGCCTGCCCGATATTCAGCGCCATGAAGAGCTTGCCCGCACCGTCGGGTTCGCTGGCCGTCTGGCCGTGGTACATGTCCGGAGCCAGGGCGCTGAAGCCCTCGGCGGCGAAACGGTCGGCGACCTTCTTGATGTGCGGCACGAGGCCCCACCACTCCTGGATGACGAGGACGCCCGGGCCCTTGCCGGACGCGGGGGTGGCCAGGTAGCCGTGGGTCGTGTGTCCGTTTGTGGGGAACTCCACCATCTTGCCGGCCATGATCGATCCTCCTCGCGTGAGAGTCGGGTGAACGTCGGGTGAGCGTCAGGTGATGGTCGGGGCCACCGCCGGCGTCGGCGCGATCTTCACGATGGCGACGCGCCGCGCGTCGGCGTCCAGCACGGTGATGGTGTACCCGGGGATCGGGAACTCCTCGCCCGTGCGCGGAATACGGCCGAGCGTCGCGAGCACGAGTCCCGCGACGGTCTCGTAGTCCTGCTTGGGCAGCGTCCAGTCGAGCGCCTCGTTCAACTCGTCGATGTTCGTCCGCGCGGCCACGAGATAGCTGCCGTCGGGCAGGCGGTCCACCGAGGCCGGGGTGCGATCGTGCTCGTCCTGGATCTCGCCGACGATCTGCTCGAGGATGTCCTCCAGCGTCACGATGCCTGTACTCCCGCCGTATTCGTCGACGACGACGGCGAGGTGGATCCGGTTGCGCTGCATCTCGCGGAGCAGGTCGTCGATGCGCTTGGTTTCGGGCACGAAGTACGGTTGGCGCATGAGGTCGCCGAGGCGGGGCGCCCCGGCCCCGCGGCTCAGCAGGTCCATGGCCGTCACCACCCCCACCACGCTCGTCTCCCGGGCCCGGTAGATCGGGATCCGCGAGAAGCCGCGCTGGCGGATGAGGGCGATGGCATCCGCCGGCGAGGCCTCCTCGGGCAGCATGGCGACCTCGACGAGCGGCACCATGACCTCGCGGACCGTGGTGTCCCCGAGGTCGAAGATCTTGTCGATCATCTCCGCTTCCTGGCTCGTCACGTCCGCCTCGCCCGGCTCGAGTTGCAGCAGCGCCTTCAGCTCCTCGCGCGAGACGAACTGGCGCGTGTCCGCCCGCCCCGCGCCGAAGGGGCGCAGGACGGCAGAGACGACGGCGTGGGCGAAGGCCACGAAGGGGGCGAGGAGGACTGCGGCCCAGGTCAGCGGCGCGTAGAGACGCAGGATGAGGGAGGTCGCCCACTCCCGCGCGATCGTCTTGGGGATGATCTCGCCGAACACGAGCATGACGGGGGTGAGCACGAGCGTGACCAGGATCGGCGCCCAGCTCCCCAGCACGCCGAGCAGCGCCCATGTCGCGACCGACGCGGCGACGATGTGGGCGATCGTTACACCCATCATGGCCGTCGAGAGCGACCGCTCGGGATGCCGGAACGCTTCCAGATAGTGGGCGGCGGTGGCGCTGCCCTCCTCGGCGAGGTGGCGGAGGCGGAGCCGGTTGGCGGCGATGAACGCCATCTCGGCGGCGGAGAAGAACATCGTCGCCGCCAGGCAGGCCGCGGCCACCCAGAGCATCGTCACGCCGCGGCCTCCCGCGCCACCGGCTTGTGCAGGGCGACCAGCACCTCGACGACGCGCGTCCGCTCCACTTTCTCCACCGTCACCGTCAGCGCGGGCAGGGCCATGCGCTCGGTGGCGCGGGGGACGCGCCCGAAGAGGTCCAGCACCCAGCCGCCGACGGTGTCGTACGACTGCTTCGGGATCGAGAGCCCGGTGGCGGCGTTCAGCTCCTCGATCGGCAACTTGCCCGCGACCCGGAAGGTGTGCGTGTCGAGCCGGTGGATGAGCCGCTCGGGCTCGTCGTACTCGTCGGCAATCTCTCCCACCAGCTCCTCGAGGAGATCCTCGAGGGAGACGAGCCCAGCCGTCCCGCCGTACTCGTCGACGACGATCGCCAGGTGGAGCTTCTTGGCTTGGAACTCCTGGAGCAGGGCGTCCGCCCGTTTGGACTCGGGGACGAAGTACGGCGGGTGCAGGCGCGCCCGGAGATCGAAGTCCGGCGGCAGCCCGGTCAGGTAAGGCAGGAGGTCCTTCGTGTACAGGATGCCGACGATCACGTCGAGGGAGCCCTCGTAGACCGGCACGCGGGAGTGCAGGTGCTCGCGGAGCGCGGGCAGGATCTCGTCGACGGGGGTCTCGACGTCCAGGCAGAACATATCGGTGCGCGGGACCATGACGGAGCGGACGAGGGTGTCCTCCAGCTCGAAGACCTTGTGGATCATCTCGCGCTCCTCGCGCTCGACGACCCCCTCGCGGGCGCCGACGTCGACCAGCGTCCGCAGCTCCTCTTCCGACAGCTCCGCCTGCGCCCCCTGGCCCCGGCCCACGAGCCGGACGACCAGCGTGGTGAGGCCGGCGAGGAGGGCGCGCACCGGTGTCAGCAGCGTGGCCAGCCAGGCCACGGGCCGCTCGGCGACACGGAGGAACACCTCGGGGCGCTTGACGGCGACGGTCATGGGCAGGACCTCGCCGAAGGTCGTGAGCAGGAGGATCATCATGACGACCTCGACGGCGACGCCGTACCGCTCGCCGAAGAGGTCGACGGCGACCGTCGCCGCCAGCGCCGCCGCGCCGATGTTGACGATGGTGATGCCCACAAGGAGGGTGACGAGCAGCTCGTGCGGTCGAGTGATGAGCGGTGGCGCCCCCGCCGCCGTCTGCCCGCCGCCGAGGTGACGGAGCCGAGCCCGTCCGAGGGAGAAGTACGCGGCCTCGGCCCCGGTGAGGAGCGCGGAGCACCCGATCAGGACGGTGAGCCCGAGGAACTTGAGCACGAGGTCGCTAGCCACGGCGGCCGCCCGTCACGAAGTGCTCGAAACCGGCGGCGGTCGGCACCGGGTGCCCGCGCGCGTCCACGAAGCTGACCCCCGCACCCGGAACCGTCACGGCGCCGATGGCGTGCAGCCGCGTTCCCGTCGCCCGCTCGAGGCCCTCCCGGAGCCGGCCGAGCGCCTGGGGCTCGCAGGTGAGCAGCAGCTCGTAGTCTTCGCCGCCGCCCGTCGCCCACGCCAGCGCGTCGGCGCCGAGCGCCCGCGCCACGTCGCGGGTGCTCTGATCGATGGGGAGGAGATCGATGTCGACGCGACAGTGGACTCCGCTTTCTTCGGCGACGTGAGCGAGATCGGTCGCGAGCCCGTCGGAGAGGTCGATCATCGCCGTGACCTGTCCCGCTTCGCCGAGCCATTGTCCTTCAATCACGCGGGGACGGGGACGCAGATGGGCCGCGGTGACCTCTGCGACGACGGCGGCGGCGATGCCCTCCGGCGCGCGCGGCCACTCGAGCACGGCTAGGCCCGCGGCGGATCGCCCGAGCGGGCCCGTGACGGCGATGACGTCGCCCGGCCGGGCGCCCGAGCGCAGCAGCGGCGTCACCGCTTCACCGAGGAGGGTCACGTTCACGAGCCACCCTGCGGGCGAGGCCGTCGTGTCGCCGCCGACGATGGCGACCGCGTGTCGGGAGCCGAGGGTGCGGGCGCCCTCATAGAACGCCTCCACCTCCTCCAAGGTGGTTTCAGCTGGGAAGGCGAGCGCGACCAGCGCCCAGCGCGGCTGGCCGCCCATCGCGGCGACGTCGGAGAGGTTCACGGCCAGGGCCTTCCAGCCGATGTCCGCGGGCTTGGCGTAGCGACGGCGGAAGTGGACGTCCTCGAGGAGCAGGTCGGTGGTGGCGAGCAGGTGGCGGCCCGCGGTGGGCTCGAGGACGGCGCAGTCGTCGCCGATGCCGACCGTCACGCCGACGGTCGGGACCGTCCCCCGGCGGATGCTCCGGATCACGGCCTGCTCGGCGATCGGCTTGTCCCTCGACTCCTTGGTTATAGGCTCGCCTCGCACGGCGGGGCCCCAGCCCCGCGGCGTGCTGCGGCTCGCAATGCCTTGGTCATAGGCTCGCCTCGCACGGCGAGGCCCCAGCCAGGCGCCTACGACGGTCGCGGTTAGGCGAGCGCGTCCAGCTTCTTTTTGAGCTGAGTTTTCGGAACGGCGCCGATCACTTGGTCGGCCACCTTTCCCTGCTTGACGAACAGGATCGTCGGAATCGATCGGATTCCGTACCGGGCGGCGAGCCCCGGGTTCTCGTCGACGTTCACCTTCGCGAGGGTGATGGTCCCCGCCGACTCCCGCGCCAAATCCTCGAGGACCGGAGCGATGGCCTTGCACGGACCGCACCACTCGGCCCAAAAGTCCACCATCATCAGGCCCTGATTGGCGATCAGCGCCTCGTCGAAGCTCTGCTCGGTGAGATGGACGGTTGCGGAGTCAGCCATGAAGATCTCCTCGATAAAAAATCAATGTCAACGGTAACATGCCGACGTCCTCACCGCAAGGATCGGGACCCGGATGCGAAGTAATCTTGTCACTCTGACACCCGGCGCGTGCTACAGTCGCAACTCATGGAACCAGCGCATGTCCTCGTAGTCGATGACGAAAAGCACATCCTGACCGTCCTCCGGGAGGCCCTGACCCACTTCGGCTACCGAGCCACGTGCGTGGCGTCCGGCACCGAGGCGTTGGCCGCCGTCCGGACGGAGCTGTTCGACGTCGCCATCATCGACATTCGCATGCCCGACATGAGCGGCCTCGATCTGCTGCGCGAGATCAAACGCAAGGACGAGTCGATCGAGGTCGTCGTGATCACAGGGTACCCGTCCATCACGTCCGCGGTCGAGGCCCTCAAGGAGGGAGCCTACGACTACCTGTCGAAGCCGCTGATCCTCGACGAGCTCCAGCACCTCATGCAGCGCGTGATGGAGCGCCGGTTCCTCCGCGGCGAAGTTCACTCGCTACGGACCCGCCTGGGCGAGGAGCTGACGCTGAACGAGCTGGTCGGCGCCTCGCCGGCGATGGAGCGGATGAAGGACGTCATCGGCAAGGTGGCTGTCGCCGACTCTCCGGTGCTCATCGAGGGCGAGAGCGGCACGGGCAAGGAATTGGTGGCCGCGGCGATCCACCGGCTCTCCGGCCGAGCCAAGGGTCCGTTCATCCCGGTGAACTGCAGCGCCATCCCCGCGGACCTGCTCGAGTCCGAGTTCTTCGGCCACGTGCGCGGCGCCTTCTCGGGCGCCGTCGTCGACGCACTGGGCCTCTTCCGCGGCGCCCACGAGGGCACGCTCTTCCTGGACGAGATCGCCGAGCTGCCCCCGGCGCTCCAGGTCAAGCTCCTCCGAGTGCTGCAGGAGATGCAGGTCCGGCCCGTCGGCTCGACCAAGGCGTATTCCGTCGACGTGCGGGTCATCGCCGCCTCGAACCGCAACCTCGAGCGGGCGATGACCGACGGCAGCTTCCGCCAGGATCTCTTCTACCGGCTGAACGTCATTCGTATCACGCTTCCGCCCCTCCGCGAGCGGCGCGAGGACGTCCCCGCCCTCGTGCACCACTTCCTGCGCCGGTTCAACCGCCGCTTCCGCCGCGACGTCCGCGGCATCACGCCGGACGCGCTGGCCGCGCTCACCGCCTACGACTTCCCCGGCAACGTGCGTGAGCTGGAGAACCTGATTGAGCGGGCGTTCGCGATGGGCGCCCGGGAGCAGATCACGCTGGCCGATCTGCCCAGTCTCACCACCCGTTCGCCCGGCGCGCCCTCCCTCTCGGCGCGGACGCTGCCCACGCTCGCCGAGGTGGAGCAAGAGCTGATCCTCAGGGCCCTCGCGATGCTGAACAACGACAAGGAAGAGTCCGCGCGCGCGCTCGGAATTTCCCGGCGGACGATCTACCGCCGGCTCAAGGAGTACGGGAAGCTGTAACTAACTACACGCGATGAAAGTTGGACTCGTGACAAGCTATAGGCCTCCTCATCTCGGGGGCACCGAGCGCATCGCCGAGAATCTTTTTACCGGATACACCGACAGCGGAGGCGAGGTGCGTCACGGCAGGCCAACCATCATTTCTCACCTTCTGCGGATTCGTTGGTGACGGGCGCAGAGCGGCCGGTCATTTCCGTCGTCATGCCGTGTCTCAACGAGGCTGCCGGCGTCGGCAGATGCGTCGAGAA
>JBGPYK010000309.1:0-4105 GCA_041493245.1 Methylomirabilia bacterium
CGATCCTCGCCGGGCGAATCGACGTCGTCGCCCACCTTGGTATTGCGGCTCGATAAAATGCCTTCACCGGCAAGCGTCAGGAGTGGATGCAGCCAGCCTTCCGGCCGGTACTTGTACTTCACGTCGAACCCCACGAGCGTGCTGCGGAACTGGTCGGCGGTGAGCCCGCTGGCCACGGATGCGCCGAGCTGAATGGCGCTGGTATCCGTGAACTCGAAGAACGTCCGCGCGCGTCCGGTCACGAGTGGCTGGCTGATCTTGCCGCGCCCGAACGCGGTGTCGTTGTCGCCGTTGAACACGCCCACGAGTCCCTCGAAGTAGAAGGGCAGGTCCGGCACCCATGTCAGCTCGCCTCCCCGCTCGACGAGACCGTCCTCGCCGAAGAAGACCCGGTAGACGTTCGGCCGGTCCGTCTGGGGCAAGTCGTGCTCGTGGATTTGGTTCAGGAGGCCGAAGCGGTTGCGCATCTGGCCCATCTTGAGCTGGGTGCCGTAGGGCAGGGTCAGCAGCGTGAGATTAGCCTCGGCGAGGTGGACGGCCAGCGCCTCCTTGGCCGCCTCCTCACCGGTCTCGATGCGAACCTCCGCCCGGGCGTAGGGATCGATCTGGCCGAAGAGGCTCAACTCGATCTCGCGCGGAAAGAAGCGGTTCTCGCGGCCGGCGAAGGTGCCCGCGTGGGCGCGGTCGACGGCGCGCTGGGTGAAGTTGGCGACGAAGTCGCCGGCGACGCCCATGTCGAAGAGGAGCTGACCCGAGCCCCGCGCGCCGTAGAGACCGAACGGCTGACGCGGCCGGAGGAGGTCGATCGCCGAAGACTGGGCCGCCGGCGGTTGCGGGCCGCCGGGTGCCTGCACGGCGACGGGCGCGGGAGGCGCCATCGGTGGTGTCGCCACCGTTGAAGGTTGCGCCTCCAGACGCTGCAGGCGCTCGCCAAGGGCGTCGATCGCCTTCTGGTACTGCTGTTGCGCCTCCTGGAACTGCTTGCGCATCTGCTCTAGTTCCTTCCGCAGTGTTTCCGCGTCCTGCGCGACGACCGGCGACACGATCGACAGCGCGAGGGCAAATCCGGCGGCGAGGGAGACTCCTCGCGATATACGCATGCTCTCCTCCGTTTGTGGAAGTGAGTATCGGCCGCGGCCTTGGCGCGCGGGCTCTCAGGCCGAGGCGAACGACGAGCGAACCGAGGAGATGAGGCTAGCGGAGAGGCGGAGCGCGGAAGTCGGCGTGCCGTCGCCAAGTGATGGGCGCGGGGCCCGCGATGGCCGCGACGGCGAGGACCACCAGGATGACGAGCGGAGCGGCGGAGGGCGCGTCCGGGACGGGCGCCGCTGCGCCGAAGGTCGCAAGGTAGCTGAGGTCGTGCTCCTGGTTGTACAGCCCCGGCCGTCCCGGAACGTGGCTGTGGGGAATGCTGGCCGCGCTGACCAGGAACCCGGCGAGGGCCAGGGCCACGAGGACCAGGGGCGCGGGAGACACCAGATGCCGGCGGGGCCCGCAAAGCATCATGATCGCGGCCGACGATAGCCGAGCTTCAGGAAATTTGCAAACACCGGCGCCGTGTCGGAATTGAGATCCACGGGGCCCAGGGATGATCAGCTGGTGTCGCGAGTCCCGGACTGGGTCGCGAGCCATCAGCGCGCCTTCCAGTTCTTTGAGCTCCGGGGGTGCGCTTCGATACCGCAGGTGACAACTCGCCTCGGCTTTGGCATCCTGGCGGGCAGCGGCGCAAGGGCTTGTGCGGTGGCGGTCCGCCCCTGATTTTCACCCACGCGAGCCAGGTGCCCGATGGCGAGGAGAGCATGGGATCTCGGATGCGTGTTCGACTGCTGGGAACCGGCGGGGCCGCGAACGAGGCGCGGCATCAGGCCAGTCTGCTCGTCGAGTGGGGCGAGGGATCGGGAGCGGGGCGGATCCTTCTCGACACGGGGAGTGGGCTGGACATCGTCCGCCTGCTCATTGCTGCGGGATGTGACCCCGCCGCAGTCTCCGACATCTTTGTAAGCCATCAGCACTCGGACCACGTGGGAGGGCTCGAACCTCTCCTGCTCTGGAGCATCATCACGACGTTGCGCGCGCAGGGGCATCCGCCCAGCGACGAGACGCGCGTGTACGCGGAGCGACGCATTCTAGCGAAGATCGAGCAGCTGTTTGGCGCAGTCGGCACTGCGGTGCCGAGGCTGTTCCGTGACAAACTCCGTTGGATCGAAGCCGCGGATGGGGAGTCATTGGAGCTCCGGAGGGGCGGAAGTCTGACGATGTTTCTGGTTGATCACGAGCCCATGGGCGGCGGCGCGATGGGATGTGTGATCGGGCGAGACGGTACTCGGCTTGCCTACAGCGGCGACACTCGCCCTACGAGCCGTCTGATCGAGGCGGCCCGCGGGGTTCACGTCCTGGTTCACGAGTCTGGCGGCCTCGATGCACAAGCCGCCGAGATCCACCGCCAGGGTCATTCAACCGCCGGGGACGCAGGCCGAGTCGCGGCGGCGGCCGGGGTGGGTCGGCTGATCTTGACGCATCTCCCCGCCGACCGTCTTGCGGAACCGATGCTGGCCGAGGCACGAACCGCATTCGGCGGGCCCGTCGAGTTGGCGAGCGATCAGGCGCTCATCGAAATCTGATATGCAGCGACGACCAGCGCGGCGTACGTCGGCGCAGAAATACGTCGACGTGATCGAGGAAAAGGCTGGCCCGCGCCACAAGATCCACCACGTGCCGTTTTTGGGGCGAGAGATCGTCCTCACCCCCGAGAGCCGCGACCAGCTCGCGTCGGAGGGCCAACGTCTCGCGAGCGGCCACCGCGTATGATGCAAGATACAAGGCCTGATGGAAGACGTGGGAGCGGCATGAAGACACTGGCAGTGCTCGTGAGCGGCGGTCCCGCCCCAGGGATCAATGCGGTTATCGCGGCGGTGACCATCGAAGCGCGGAATCACGGTCTCCGCGTCCTCGGCTGTCAGGACGGCTTCCGGTGGCTCGTCCAGGGAGATCTCGGGCGCGTGCGCGAGCTTGAGATCGGGGATGTCTCGCGGATCCACTTCGAAGGCGGCTCGATCCTCGGAACGGCGCGCGTCAATCCCACCGGGCCCGAGGCCCTCGCCCGCGTGGTGGACGCGTTCCGGAGACTCGACCTCTCCTACCTCGTCACGATCGGGGGCGACGATACGGCCTTCGCCGCCTTCCGGGTGGCGCGCGCCATGGGCGGCCGCCTCGGCGTCGCCCACGTCCCGAAGACGATCGACAACGATCTGCCGCTCCCGGCCGATGTCCCGACGTTCGGGTACACGACCGCCGTCAACCACGGCAAGGACGTGGTCCACCACCTCATGCTCGACTCCGCCACGATGGCGAAGTGGTTCTTCGTGACGGTGATGGGGCGTCACGCGAGCCACCTCACCGTCGGCATCGCGGGCGCGGCCGGCGCGACGCTCGCCGTGACGGTCGAGGAGTTTCCCGAGGGGCAGATCTCGCCGGACGAGCTCGTCGATCTCCTCGAAGGCGCGATCATCAAGCGGCGTGCCCAGGGGCGTGAGCACGGCGTGGTGCTGCTCGCCGAGGGACTCCTCGAACGACTCGATCTCTCGGAGCTCGGTCCGGTGGAGCACGACAGCTACGGCAACGTGCGCCTCTCGGAGCTGCAGCTCGGACGGTACCTGAAAGACCGCGTGACCGCGAGCCTCCGCGCCCGGGGCATCGAGGTGTCGATCGTGGCGAAGGATCTCGGCTACGAGCTCCGATGCGCGCCCCCGGGCGGCTTTGACATCCAGTACTGTCGGAGCCTCGGCTACGGCGCCACGCGCTTTCTCCTGGACGGCGGCACGGACGCGATCGCCACCATTCAGGGCGGCCGGCTGGTCCCCATCCCCTTCGACGAGATCATTGACCCGACCACCGGGCGCGTGCGCGTGCGCTACGTGGACGTGAAGTCCGAGATGTACCAGACGCTCGCCGCCTACATGATTCGCCTGACGCCGCAAGACTTCTCCGATCCGGTCAGGCTCCGCGACCTCGCGGCGGCAGGCAATCTCGGCGAGGCCGCGTTCGTCGAACGGTTCCATCGCGTCGCGCGAGGCCAGGAGGCGTCACGATGGGAGAGTTGATCGTC
>JBGPYK010000482.1:0-2890 GCA_041493245.1 Methylomirabilia bacterium
CCGGCGGCACGTATCGGTCTGAGCGGGCCGCGCCGGCCTAGGACGGCGGCACCCCGTGCGCCCCGACGAGGAATTCTTCAACCTCTACAGCCACGACTTCGTGCGCGTGGCGGTGGCGACGCCGCGCGTGCGCGTGGGCGAACCCGCCGCGAACGCTGCGGAGACCACGCGGCTGATGCAGCTCGCCGCCGGGCGCGGCGCGGTCCTGGTCGTGTTCCCCGAGTCGCGCTGATCCCGGAGCACGAGTGAGCGTCAGAGCCGGCACGCGCCGGCGTCGCACCGCGCGAAGTGCTCGCGCGCGGCCGGGTCCTCGCCCGTGCCGAGCGTGAGCACCTGCGCCTCGCGCGAGCCCGAGCGGTACACGGTGACGCCAACCGTGGCGTGTGTCGTCGCCTGGTCGCCGCCCGCGTGAGGACCACGGAGCGCGCCGCGCGGCGCGGACGTGGCCCGCTCGCGGGCAAGACATTCGTCCTGACCGGCGCGTGAGGGGACCCCGCGCCCCAGTGGGGCGCGAAGTCATCCCGACTCCGAGCCTGCGTCCCGGGACGTGGGAAGACAAGCCACGGGAATTACTCGCGCTCTTCCTCTGGCACCCGCCATGCACACTCACTATCGTCTCGCTCGGCGCCACGGTGCCGACGGGGACGGGTTTCGTACTCGTCGCGAGGACGCGCGGGCGGGTGAGGGCTCCACGGCTGCGGCGTCACCCGCGCCTGCGCCGCGGTCCCGCCCAGCGCGCCTCCGATCGTCCCGTCCGCTCCGGCCGGCGCGCCCTACGGCTGCGTCGCTTAGCCGGAAGAGAGGAGAACGCCATGAAGCCGTTGCCGCATCGCTACGAAGTGCGGATCGCGGGAGGCCCTGCCGGCCACGCGACCCTCGCGAGTTCCGGCGTGCCCGATCTCACCACCGCCGCGCCCACCGATTTCGATGGTCCGGGTGACGCCTGGAGCCCCGAGCAGCTCCTACTGGCCGCCGTCGAGGCCTGCTTTCTGCTCACCTTCCGCGCGATCGCGCAGGCCTCACGGATCGAGTTCACGTCGCTGGCCGTCGAGGGCGAGGGAATCGTGGACCGCGCGAACGGCGGCATGCGCTTGACCGAGATCGTCCTCCGCCCGCGCCTAGCGCTCCCCGCTGGCGTCGACTATGCCCGCGTGCGGCGCGCCCTCGAGAAGGCCGAGAAGACGTGCCTCGTCGCCGCGTCGCTCTCCACGCCGATCCGGCTCGAGCCGGAGGTCGCCGGCTGACCGCCATGGCCACCGAGGTCACCGTGATCCTCCCCGACGCGCCCGGCGGCCTGGCCCGCCTCGGGCACGACGAAGGGGTACGTGGTCCTCGGCGTGGACGATCTCGCGGGCGCGATCCACGTCGCGGGAGGGATGGCGGTGATGATGAATGACGGGACGGCGTGAGATGAGTGCACGAGGCGGGATCAGCGCTCACAAGGTCGGCGTGGTGCTCGCGCTCTTCATCGGCGGCTGGCACCTGGTCTGGTCGATCCTCGTGCTCGTCGGGTGGGCGCAACCGGTGATCGATTTCGTCTTCTGGCTCCACTTCATCACGCCGCCCTACCGGGTCGGCGCATTCGTCTTGTGGCGGGCCGTCGCCCTGATCGCCGTCACCGCCCTGCTGGGCTATGTGTTCGGCCGGGTGGGCGGGGCCCTCTGGAACGCAGTCCACGGCGCTCGTGGAGGAAGTCATGGAGAAGCCGGTCAAGGCGAGTGTCGGTGAGCATCCGGTCAGAATTCCCGCGGGAGCGGTGACGCTCGACGCGAATCTCGCGCGGCCGGACGACTGCCAAGGGATCGTGCTCTTCGCGCACGGCAGCGGCAGCAGCCGTCACAGCCCGCGCAACCGCTACGTCGCGGGCATGCTGAGGGAAGCGGGGCTCGCCACGCTGCTCATGGACCTGCTCACGGTGGACGAAGAATCCGTCGACGCCAGGACGGGCCACCTCCGGTTCGACATTGCCCTGCTGGCCGAGCGCCTCGTGGCGGCGACGGACTGGCTCGCATCCGAATCGACCACGAGCGGCCTCGCCCTCGGCTACTTCGGCGCCAGCACGGGCGCGGGGGCGGCCCTCGTGGCGGCGGCGCAGCGGCCGAACCTCGTCCGCGCGATCGTCTCCCGCGGCGGGCGCCCCGACCTGGCGGGCACCGCGCTTGGACGCGTGAAGGCGCCGACGCTGCTGATCGTCGGCGGCCACGACGTTCCGGTCATCGGCATGAATCGGGACGCCATGGCGCGGATGCGGGCCGAGGTGAAGCTGGAGATCATCCCGGGAGCCACCCACCTGTTCGAGGAGCCGGGGACGCTCGAGGTCGTGGCGCGACGGGCGCGTGACTGGTTCGCACGTCATCTCGCCAGGCACAGCGCGGCAGCCTGAACGACCTGAGGGAGGGAGACGACATGGACGTCAGGGACATTATGTCGAGGAATCCGATCACGATCGAGCCGGACGCGCCGGTGGGCACGGCCATCGCCGTCATGGTCGAGCGCAAGATCCGTCATCTGCCCGTCGTCGACGAGCGGGGAGCGGTCATCGGCATCATCACCGACCGTGACCTTCGGAGTGTTGCCCTGGCTCCGGCGGAGCCATATCTGTCCGCGGCGGCCCGGCGTCGACTCCGCGGCATCGGCGCCGCGCTCGAGAACCTGCGCGTCAAGGACGTCATGACCAGCAATCCCATCACCACGCGGCCGGACATGGCCCTGACTCAGGCCGCGGCCCTCATGCTCGAGCAGCACATCGGCAGCTTGCCGGTGATCGACAACGGCAAGCTCGTCGGCATCATCACCGACCGAGACGCCGTCAAGGCCCTCGCGATCCAGGTGCCCGCGCTCAAGTATGCAGCGGAGTCGCTCTGGTGACCTGCACGACGTGAACGATGCG
>JBGPYK010000069.1:0-9067 GCA_041493245.1 Methylomirabilia bacterium
AATGTCAGCGAGAGCACGGTGAAGACGCACCTGCACTCGGTCTACGAGAAGCTTCACGTCGTGAGTCGTGGCGAGCTGATGGCCTACTGCCGGGACAAGGGCATCATCTGACGGGCCCCGCTGAGATGGCGATCCGGCTCGTGGTCGCCGACGCTCACCCGCTGATCCTCGACGCGCTCCAGGATCTCTTTTCCTCCGAGCCCGACGTCACCATCCTGGCCCGCTGCCGGACGAGTGACGAAGCGCTCGATGCCGTCCGCAAGCATCGGCCGGACGTGCTCGTGCTCGATTTCCACATGCCGAGCATGGACGCGATCGCGATTCTCCGCGCCATGGCCCAGGAAAAGCTGCCGACGGCCGTGACGCTCTACACGGCCGCCCTCGACAAGACGGAGATGCTGGACGCCGTCCGGCTGGGCGTCCGCGGCGTCGTTCTGAAGGAGATGCCGCCGCGGCTGCTCGTCGATTGCGTCCGCGCCGTCCATGCTGGCAAGCACTGGCCGGAGAAGAACGTCGCCACCGAGGCGCTGGAGACGGTGCTGCGCCATCAGGCCGGAACGCGTCGTCTCGGCGACCTGCTGACTGACCGGGAGATCGAAATCGCCTGCGCGGTGGCGAACGGGCTGCGCAACAAGGTCATCGCCGACCGGCTCAACATCGGCGAAGGCACCGTGAAGGTGCACCTCCACAACATCTACCAGAAGCTCGAACTGGACGGCCGGCACGCGCTGACCGTCTACGCCCGGGAGCACGGCCTGGCCTGATCGACGGTGGAACGCCAATAGAGCCCTTGCTTGAGAGCCTTTGCTTGAGATTCCCAAGCTCCGCGTGACCCAGACGCTCGAGACTTTCAAGCTAGATTTCAAACCGTAGAGGCGACCGGCCAGATCTAGTCACCGCTCCCTACCGTCTCTTTTTCTCTCGGAGCCTTTCGAGTTACTCATCCCCACTTGCTCACGTTGGAAGAAACAGTAAGCGGAGGTAACGCGGAGTACGACGTCCTCAGTCATGTAGCCCTCGCGCGAAAGACGAACGTCCCAGTCGGGACACTACCGCCCGGATTGGGCGAGGGAGCGGAGAGCTTCTTCGAGACGCTTTTGCTCGGTGCCGTACTGCGTCCAGTCGCCGCGGCGTAAAGCGTCCTGGGCCCGGTTGTAGATGTCGAGCGCGCGCTGGGCTCCCGCGCCCAGTGCAGAGAGTGCCGGGCGGGCGGCGCCCGGTGCGCCGGCGGTGCTCGGCGCGGCGGCGGCGGGCGCGGGCCCGACACGGCCACCGAAGATCCGCGCGAGCGACTGCTCGAGCGTGGGCTCCATGGCGATCTGGTTGCCGTACGCGACGATGACCCGGCGCAGCTCCGGCAGCGCGCCCTGCTCCGAGGCGGCGAGGTAGAGGGGCTGGACGTAGATGAGCGATGTGTCGATGGGGATCGCCAGCAGCGACCCGCGGATGACCGTGGAGCCGCGCTGGTTCCACAGCGAGAGCTGTTGCGAGATCACGGGGTCCTGGTCGATGCGGGCGTCGATCTGGCGGGGCCCATAGACGAGCTTCTGCTTCGGGAAGTTGTAGACGACGAGCCGGCCGTAGTTCGGGGGGTCCGAGCGCGCGGCGAGCCAAGCGATCATGTTGTCGCGGCGGCTCGGGTTGAAGAGGGTGAGGAGGATGAACTCCTCCTTCGCCTCGTCGGGCAGGCGCATGATCGTGAAGTAGGGCTCCATCTCCCGGTCCCGACCCTCGATCGTCCGGCGGGGCACCGCCCACAAGTCCTCCTTGTTGTAGAAGACCTGCGGCTCGAGCATGTGATAGGTCGCGAACTTCCGGGCCTGGATGGCGAAGAAATCCTCCGGGTAACGGAGGTGGCGGCGCAGATCCTCGGGCATGGCGTCGAGCGGGTGCACCAGCCCCGGGAAGGCGCTGGCGTACGCGCGCACGAGCGGGTCGCTGGGATCGGCGAGGTAGAAGGTCACCCGCCCGTCGTAGGCGTCGATGCTGACCTTCACGGAGTTGCGGATGTAATTGCCGACGCCGCGCACGGGGTCGGAGTACGGGTAGCGGTCCGTCGTGGTGTAGCCATCGAGGAGCCAGACGAGGCGCCCGTCGTCGGTGACGACGATGTAGGGATCATGGTCGTAGCGGAAGAACGGGGCGATGCGCCGGACGCGCTCGCCGATCGTCCGGTACATCATGATGCGGCTCTCGCTCGTGAGGTCGTTGGAGAGGAGGATCTTGATCTCCCCGAAGCGCGCCGCGAAGGCGAGCTTGCGCAGCCACGAGGAGATGACCACGCCGCCAACGCCCGCGTAGCGGGAGTACACGTTCTGGTCGCCGGCCGGGTAGTCCAGCTCCTGCGAGCGGGTGCGCACGAGCACGTACTCGTTCGACGTCTCCCCGTAGTAGATCTCGGGGCGCGTGATCTTCGGAAAGCCTTCCACGGACTGCGGCGGGATGTCCTGCACCAGGAATTCGGGCAGCCCCTCGGGGGTGATGCGGTTGACCGGCCCCACCACGGCCCCGTAGCCGTGCGTGAACGTCAGGTGCTCGTTGATCCAGATCCGCGACTGGAGGTGGGCGTACGACAGCTCGCGCGGCGAGAGCATGAGCTGGCGGTACTCGCCCTTGACGGTGTAGCGGTCGTTGTCGACGTCCTGGAACTTGTAGTAGGTCCGGATCTCCTGGAGCTGCGCGAAGGTCCGTAGGAGCGGGCGGTAGTCCCAGAGCCGGATGTTCTTGATCGTCGGCGCGTTGCGCTCCACCGCGCGGGCGTCCAGGCGGTCGTCGGCGGGGAACTCGTGCTCCTGAATCCGGTCGAGGCCGTAGGCCTGCCGCGTCATACGGATGTTGTGGGCGATAAAGGGCCGCTCCGCCGCCAGCTCGTTCGGCGTCACGCTGAAGCGCTGCAGCAGCGCCGGGTAGATGCCGAGCCCGCCCACCCACGCCACGACGAGCACGACCAGGCCCCCGGCCACGAGCCGGAATCCTCTCCGGGCGAGCTGCGCCAGGCAGGCCAGCGCGCAGAGCGCGGACAGCACGGCGAGAGCGCCGAGGACGGGCAGCGAGGCGTGGATGTCGGTGTAGGAGGCACCGAAGACGACGCCCCGCGGCGAATACACCAGCTCGAAGCGGTCGAGCCAGAAGCCGATGCCGGTGAGCGCCAGGAGGAGCGTACCCAGCACGAGCAGGTGCGACCGGGCGCCGGCGGCCAGGCGCGGTCCCCGGGTCGTGAGGACCAGGCTGCGCTGCAGCACGTAGATGGCGACCGTGAGGACCACGGTCGCGGTCACGAGCGTGGTCCCCCAACCGAGGAGCATCCGCCGGAAGGGCAGGTCGAAGACGAAGAAGGCCAGATCGCGGCCGAACACGGGATCCGCCGTCCCGAACGGCACGGCATTGAAGTAGGCGAGCGCGGTTTCCCAGCGCCCGCTCGCCCGGAGCCCCGTGGTAAAGGCGATGAGAAGGAGCACCACGGGGAGGAAGCGCCGGATGAGCGGCTCGATCACCACCCGCCCCGGCAGCCCGAGTTGGTCCTCCAGCTCCCAGAGCACGTCCGGCCGCGCCGTGCGGGCGGCGAGCGTGAGGTTGACGTAGAGGAAGAGCAGAACGCCGAGGGCGACGGCCGTGAACAGGGAGCCGCGCAGCGAGAGGGTTTTCAGGAAGACGATGGTGTACCCGACCTCCTGGAACCAGAGCCAGTCCGTGTAGAGCGGGACCATCTGCCCCACCAGCCCCAGCACGATGAGCGCCAGGACCAGCAGGACGACCGCGCGCGATCGGCCCATCACGGGTCTCCGGCTAGGTGCCGTGTCGCCACGAGGCGAGATACGACTCCTGCTGCGTCGTCAGTTCGTCGATGAGGATGTCCATCGACGCCAGCTTGAGCCGCGCGATCTCGAGATCGATCTCGCGCGGGACGACGTACACCTTGCGCTCGAGCGTGCGGCCCTTCTTCACCATGAACTCCGCGGCGAGCGCCTGGTTCGAGAAGCTCATGTCCATGACGGACGCCGGGTGACCCTCGGCGGCCGCCAGGTTGATGAGCCGCCCCTCGCCGAGCACGTAGATTCGCCGGCCCCCGCCCACCACGAACTCCTCGACGAAGGGCCGTACCGGGCGTCGCGCCGTGGCCAGGGCGGCGAGGGCCTCGAGGTCGATCTCGACGTTGAAGTGGCCGGAGTTGCACAGGATCGCCCCGTCCTTCATGCGGACGAAGTGCTCCTTGCGGATGACCGACGTGTTGCCGGTGACGGTGACGAAGACGTCGCCCGCCTCGGCCGCCTCCGCCATGGGCATGACCCGGAAGCCGTCCATCGCCGCCTCGAGCGCGCGCAGCGGCTCGATCTCCGTGACGATCACCTGGGCCCCCATCCCGCGCGCCCGCGTCGCCACGCCGCGGCCGCACATGCCGTAGCCCGCGACGACCACCGCGCGACCAGCCAGGAGGATGTTCGTCGCCCGCAGGATGCCGTCGATCGTCGA
The DNA here is from genome assembly GCA_041493245.1 of Methylomirabilia bacterium. Taxonomy (GTDB): domain Bacteria; phylum Methylomirabilota; class Methylomirabilia; order Rokubacteriales; family CSP1-6; genus DATHGT01. The sequence goes on from JBGPYK010000069.1 coordinate 4,471, forward strand.
CTGGCCGGTGCCGTACCGGTTGTCGAAGAGGTGCTTGGTGTCGGCATCGTTGACGGCGATGACGGGAAAGGCCAGCACGCCCTCGTTCTGCATCGCGCGGAGCCGCATGACGCCGGTGGTGGTCTCCTCCGTACCGCCGATGACGTCGGCGACGAGGTCGGTGCCGGCGTTCTTCTCGCCGTGGAGCTGGGAGATAAGATCGGCGCCGTCGTCCATTGTTACTTGAGGCCGAATGGCGAGGACGGCCTCGAGGTGCCGATAGTAGCGCGCGTTGTCCTCACCCTTGTGGGCGAACACGGGGATCTCGTAGTCCTTGACGAGCGCGGCCGCCGCGTCGTCCTGCGTCGAGAGCGGATTCGAGGCGCAGAGCGCCACCTGGGCGCCCCCGGCCTTGAGCGTGAGCATGAGGACCGCGGTCTCGGTGGTCACGTGCAGGCAGGCGCCCAGACGGATACCCTTGAGCGGCTGCTCCTTGGCGAACCGCTCGCGCACCTGCCGCAACACCGGCATCTCGCGCTCGGCCCACTCGATCCGCAGGCGCCCCGCCCCCGCGAGGCCCAGGTCCTTGACGTCGTTCTCAACCATCAGGCGTCGTTCCGGAGGTCCTTCACGCGGGTTGTCCCTTCCCACGTGAACTCGGGTTCCGAGCGGCCGAAGTGACCGAAGACGGCCGTCTTCTTGAAGATCGGGCGCCGGAGGTTGAGGTACTCGATGATGGCGCGTGGACGGAAGTCGAACTGCCGGCGCACGATCTCCTCGAGCCTCCGATTCCCGATCTTCCCGGTGCCGTAGGTGTCCACCATGATGGAGACGGGTTCGGGGACCCCGATCGCGTACGCCACCTGGAGCTGCGCGCGCTCCGCGAGGCCGGCGGCCACGATGTTCTTGGCGACGTGGCGCGCCATGTACGCGCCCGAGCGATCGACCTTCGTCGGGTCCTTCCCGGAGAACGCGCCGCCGCCGTGCGGGCATGACCCGCCGTACGTATCGACGATGATCTTCCGACCGGTGAGACCGGTGTCGCCCATCGGACCGCCGGTGACGAAGCGCCCGGTTGGATTGATGTGGTAGACGACCTTCTCGGGATCGAGGAGCGCCGGCGGCGTGACGGGCAGGATGACCTGTTCGATGATGTCCTGCCGGATCCGGTCCTGCCCGACGTCGTCGGCGTGCTGCGTCGAGACCACGATCGTCTCGATCGCCGCGGGCTTGCCGTCGCGGTAGCGGACACTCACCTGGCTCTTGCCGTCCGGACGGAGGTAATCGAGGACGCCGCTCCGCCGGACCTGGCTGAGACGCTGGACGAGCCGGTGCGCGAGCATGATCGGGAGCGGCATCAGCTCCTCGGTCTCCAGGCAGGCGTAGCCGAACATGAGCCCCTGGTCGCCCGCACCCTCCTTGTCGACGCCGAGCGCGATGTCCGGCGACTGCTTGTCGATGGCGGTGATGACGCCGCAGGTGTGGCAATCGAACCCGTACTCGGCGCGCACGTAGCCGATGTCCTCGATCGTCTTCCGCACGAGCTGCGGTATGTCGACGTAGCATCCGGTCGTGATCTCACCGGCGACCACGACCAGGCCCGTCGTCAACAGGGTCTCGCAGGCGACACGCCCGTGCGGGTCCTGCGCCATGACAGCGTCCAGGACCGCGTCGGAGATCTGGTCGGCGATCTTGTCGGGATGTCCTTCGGTCACCGACTCCGACGTGAAGAGATACGCGTCCCCCGCCATCCCCTATCCTCCCGCAAGCATTCTCATGGTCGAAATTTCCGTCAGTCTAGCACGCGGTCAGACGACCCCTCAACGCGCATCCGGTGTTTCAGCTCGTCGAGAAGCGGCACGGTCCACGGGTCGACGCCGCGCAGAATCGCGAGGTAATAGCTCGTCCACTGGCCAATGTACGCCAGGGAGAGGAGCCGCGCCAAGCGTCCCCGGCCCCGCGCCCGGCACTCGCTCACCCCGCCCGCGGCGGGGCCCGCCAGCGCGCGGAGGATTGCGAATCGCCGCGCGATCGCCGGCGGCTCTTCGACGTCGCGTAGCAGCACGAGCTGCAGACCGCGCGCCCGTGGCGCGCGCCACGCCTCGATGCCGTTATGGTTCATCTCGGGCACCGCCCCCGACAGCGCGAATGCCTTGGCGTTCTCCTCCAGGTCGGTCTTCCAGCGGTAGGCCGCCGGCCCCGTCACCGGTCCGCCGTAGACAGCCGGGAGCCGCTCGCCGATGGCCAGGGCCAACCGCTTCGCCTCGTTGTCGGCGCTCGGCCGCTCCGGCGCCAGCCCGCTGGCGAGGCCGTCGACGACGTCGACCGCCTCGGTGGTCTCGGCCTCCGTCGCCACTTCGAGTCCGGCGCCCCGCAGCAGGGTCAGGCCGGAAAAAAGCAGGTAGCCGAGCGCCATGCGCGGCATGAGGCCGGCGGGCAGCAGGACGGTCGGCAGGCCGTGACGCGCGGCGCGCTCGCGGAGCGTGCCGCCCGATGTGACGACGGCGAGCGTGAGTCCGCGCTCCAAGGCAGCATCCACGGCGGAGAGCACCTCCGCCGTCTCGCCCGAGTACGACACGGCGACGACGAGCGCGCGCCCCGACGCCGTGGGGGGCAGTCCGTAGCCGCGGTGGATGACGACGGGAACGTCCAGGCGCTCCCCCGCACACGCGGCGACGAAGTCGCCTCCCGCGGCTGATCCGCCCATCCCCGCCACGACGACGAGCGGCGGCGGCGCAATCTCGAGCGCCGGCGTGGCGCGCAGCCGCAACGCGTCCCGGCACTGGCCGGGGAACCCCGCGAGCACGTCGCGGGCCTTGTGCGGGTCGCCTCGCGCGATCAGGGCGAGATCGTCGAGCGTCATCGTCCGGGAGGGCAGGCTGCTGAAAAAGGCCCATCTGCTTCGTTGGCGCCCTTGGCCGCACGCTCAACGTACAGGGAGTACGCCTCGCGTGCAGCGATGGTCGGCTGGGCCTTCCGCGGGTTCAATCTGCATCATCGGAAGGACCCGAGCTACTACCCCCTGGTCGCCCATCTCGCCCAGACCGGGCACATCCTGCGGCGCAAGAACCGGCCGGGCAACGTGCACGATTCCAAACAGGCCGTCGCCTTCCTGCGCGAGATCATCGACAGCCTGCGGGGGCGACTGGGCCGCGCGCTCCCCCTGGAGTTCCGGATGGACGCTGCCTTCTGCCAGCGCGACGTCTTCCGCTTCCTGGCCATCCGCCGCTGCGCCTACGCCATCAAGGTCGGGTACTGGGACTGGTTGCCCCTCCCCTCAAGCAGTTGGCCGTGGCCCGCCAGCGTTGGGAGCCCCTCGCGCCCGGCGTCACAGGGTTTATGACCGACCTGCCGATCCCGCAGTGGAACCTGCAGTCTGCGGGTCATGCTCTTATCGCATCGCGCGGGCGGGCCGTCTCACGCGCATCGACGGGCGCAACGTCCTGCGCCTGGCGGCTAACCCCGCCACCGAACAGCTCTATGCGAAAGTGGCCCAGGCGCTGGCCGCCCGACTTATTTTCGGATTGGGCGCCGAGTGCCGCAACCTCTCGGTCAGCTGAAGTGCCGTGACCTTGCGGTCGGTGTGCTCGGGCAACCGGATCGCCGAAAGGATCGCTGGTGCCCGAAAGGGCCTTACGAAACGCGGCGCTCGGGCCCAGTGGCCGACGCTCTCTCGGTGACCGGCAGTTCTTGACACTGTCAAGTGATTCAGCCTTCAAAGTGACCAAGAGGTACTGACACCTGGCCGATTGGGGCTAAACTGATACACTGCCAAGAGGCGGTCGCGACGAAGGGGAACGAGGGCAGAAGCTCTTGTGTCTACTTGGGTTTATTCAGAATCATATTTGAAAGTGAGAAGGCTGTCTTAGATTTGAGACAGGGGCCAGACAAGGGTTCTCTACTAGGGCGATAGCTCTTGCCACGGGTCTCAGGCATGGCACGAGCGCCACTCGCCTGCTGCGACTCGCCGGCTTGTTGGTTGACTGGTGCACTGCTGTGCCAATGGCTTTCTGTGTGGTGGTATGGACGATACAAGTGTGGAGGGCCGGATGTGGCAAGCATTTTGCCATAGGCATACAGCCTAGTGGCAAGTGGTCAGAAAAATGCCCCAGGCACGGGGGATGCTGTCGGTACTCTTTTTGGCCACTCAGCATGACGGCAGAGTACTCATTGTGCCATCACTAATGGGAGGAAGGAGATGTTCAAACAGAGGAAGGCATTGCCGCAGCATCCCCATCAGGCGCAAGCCGAAGGCCAGTCGTCGGCTCCAGCACAGACGCGTGGTACGCTCACGACGCGTCGCACCTTAGTCAGCCGGCGCTCATTCCTGAAGGTCGGCAGCGTCGCAACAGCAGCGATGGCGGCGGGCGGCATTACGCTCCCGCCACTGCTGGGTAGTAAGGGTTCGGTCGCAAGAGCGGCCGAGATTGGCCCGCTGAGCGACCAGGCTCGCGCGGATGCGAGCTTCAACCTCCGCGTGGACCTAGCAACGGCCCAGCACGATCTCCCCCTTGTAGCGCACCCGTGCAATGGGGACGAAGCGCTCTATGACGACAAGAGTAACAGCTTCCACAAATGCCTGCCGCATGACAGATTCGGGCGGGTGAATTTGCACGCG
>JBGPYK010000192.1:0-5396 GCA_041493245.1 Methylomirabilia bacterium
CGAACCCTTCATGAGCTACTACGTGTACCTCCTGCTGGGGATCATCCTGACGTGCGTGGGGGGCTTCAACTACCGGCCGACGATGCGGCACTACGAAGCAGACGAGCTCCGCCGCATGGAGGCGCTCGATCGACGGCCGGGCTAGCGCCGCCAGAGAGCCTCAGATCTTCTACCGCCGCGCGCAGCCTACGCCGAAGGTGCTGCAGGCATATGGCGAGCGCTGGAAGCCGTACCGCTCGGTGGCGGCGTGGTATCTCTGGCGGGCGGCCGGCGAGTCGCGGCGCGCCGCGAAACCGCGGCCTTAAATAGATAAACCAAAAGGCTTCACGGGCGCGCCTGCGCGGGAGCCTGGGCGACGACGTGGATCACAGGCAGGCCGAACTTCCGCTCGGCCCGGTGCACCAGGTGCAGCTTCAGCCAGCGGGAAATGCCCGGCGGCAAGGTGCAGATGATCAGGCTGTCGTAGCCCGGGTTCGCGCGCAGCTCGTCGGTGATCGCCTGCAGAGGCTCCGACACCCCAATGGCGGCGCGGAAGACCTTCGCGTGAGCCGTCTCCTCGAGCAGGGTCTTTGTCGCCTCAGCCCGCTGCGTTGCGTGATCTACCGTTTCGCCCTCCCAGGTATACGTGGAACCGGGCGATTCCGGCACCAGGACGGCGAACTCCGCTTCGGGGTCCTCCGCGACCAGCGCGCTCACCTTGCTCTGCAGCTCGGGGCTCAGGGCGGTCTGATGCGTGACGATCAGATACCTCCACATCTATCCACCTCCGCTCGCTACGCGATGGTCCACAGCAGGTAGGCGGCCATGGCCGTTCCCGCGAGCGCGGTGCCGTAGCACAGGACGGCGATGAGCACCGTGAGGTGCTTGAGCTGGAGGCCGTCGTAGAGGGTATACCGGAAGCGGTGGGCCCAGTGAAAGAGGGGCAAGGAGATGAGCACGAACAGGTAGAACCGCGTCACCGGATGCATGAGGAGCCCGTGAAGGAATTCGTAGCGCGGGGCCTCGAGCCACCCCAGCGGAAAGGCCAGGCCGGTCAGCAGGAGATGAATGGGGAGAAAGAACGCGGCGACGGTTCCCCCGGCGCTGAAGAGCAGCCACAAGAGCGGCGTGAGCCGTTTCAGCATTTACCTGTGCAGCAGCGCAAACGCCACCGCCCCCGAGAGCACGATCCAGGCCGCGTAGTTGACGCCGATGATGGCCCAGTCCGGCACCCGCCTGCCGCCCATGCGGACGACCATGGCCTTGGGAGTCAGATTGAACCAGGTGATGGCGTGGAAGAGCACAAAGAGCAAGGCCACCGTGTCGAGCGTGAGGAAGAGCGGCGTCTTGAGCCGGGCGAGGAAGCGCTCATACGCCTGCGGACCTTGAAGCAGCGCGCGGACCTGCCAGAGATACAGCAGGGCGGTGAACGCCACGAAGACGCTGGTGATCTCTCTCAGGACGAAGAAGGTGTACGCCCGGTTGTGAAGCCACCACCAGACCGACATGCGGCGCCGGTACCACCGGGGATGGTACAGCGTATAATGCGGCTCGCTCTTCACCGTGCACCCCACGGCAGCAGCAGCGACTTGACCCACTGGGTCGCGCCGCTGAGCTTGTACTGCTGGATCGCGCCCGCCGGATCGACGTGCTTGGGGCACACCTCCGTGCACTCGCCCACGAAGGTGCACTGCCAGATGCCGTCATCCTCGGACATGAGCTTCAACCGCTCGGAGGCGCCTTGGTCGCGGGAATCCAGATTGTAACGCTGGGCGAGCGCGATGGCGGCGGGACCGATGAAGCTCGGCTCGAGCCCGTAGATGGGGCACGCGGAGTAGCAGAGCATGCAGTTGATGCACATGCTGAACTGCTTGTAGGCGTCGAGCTCGGCGGGCGTCTGCAGGTACTCGCCCTCGGCCAGCGGCTTTTCCTCCTTGCGGACGATCCAGGGCTTCACCTGCTTGAGCTTTCGCATGAAATCGGTGAGGTCGACCACCAGGTCCCGCACGACGGGGAAATTATCCAGCGGTTCCACCCGAATCGGGCCCGGCAGGTAATCGGACAGGAAGGTCGCGCACGTGAGCTTCGGCGTGCCGTTCACCTTCATCCCGCAGCTGCCGCACACGCCCATCCGGCATGACCACCGAAAGGAGAGGGATCCATCCATCGTGTCCTTGACGTGGTTGAGGGCATCCAGGACCACCCAGTCCTTCCGGAAGGGGATCTCGTAGGTCTGGAAGGTGGGCTCGCTTTCCTTCTCCGGCCGATAGCGGGCGACGCTCAGAACGACGGTGGACGGCATCCGTCCTTACCTCCCGTAGACCCGCTTGCCCGGCGGCCAGCGGGTGATCGTGACCGGCCGATACTCGACCCGGGGAGCGCCATCCTCCACGCGGCAGGCCAGCGAGTGCGCGAGGAACCGCTCGTCGTCCCGCTGCGGAAAGTCGCTGCGCTGGTGCGAGCCGCGCGACTCGCGCCGCTCGAGGGCGGACTGGACGATCGTCTGGGCCACGTCCAGCATGTAGGACAGCTCCAGCGCCGCGGGCAGCTCGGTGTTGAAGGTGTAACTCTCGTCGTCCAGGGAGAGGTCCTGGTAGCGCTCCTGGAGCCGGTTCAGCTTCCCCACCGCCTCCTTGAGAACCGTCTCGGTCCGATAGATACCCGCGCTGTCTTCCATGATCTTGTGCATCTCGGCGCGCAGGGTCGCGATGCGCTCCTTGCCACCCCGCTTGCGGAGGAAGTTCTCCTCGAGCCGCCGGTGCTCGTCGAGCGCCTGAGCGGCGAGGGACGGGCTCACCCCCTTCTGCTCGGCGGCGAAGGCCGCCGCGGCCTTGCCGGCGCGCGCGCCGAAGACCAGGATCTCGGTCAGCGAATTGGAGCCGAGCCGATTGGCCCCGTTGATGCTCACGCACGCGGCCTCCCCCGCCGAAAACAGCCCCCGCAGCGGCGTGGCGCCGTGGATATCGGTGTGGATGCCGCCCATCATGTAGTGGACGACCGGGCGGACCGGGATCATCTCCTTCACCGGATCGATGCCCACGTACTTGAGGCACAGCTCCCGGACGAAGGGCAGCTTGGAGTCGATGAGCTTCTCGCCCAGGTGGCGAAGATCCAGGTGGACGTAGTGCCCGTACGGGCCGTCGAGCGTCCGGCCCTTCTCCTGCTCCTTGACGAAGCACTGCGACAGCCGGTCGCGCGGGCCCAGCTCCATGGAGCGCAGCACCGGCTTAGGCGTCGGCGTGCCCAGGTCGTAGTCCTGGAGGTAACGGTAGCCATCCTTGTTCAACATCCACCCGCCCTCCGACCGCGCCGCCTCGGTGATCAGGATCCCGGTGAAGGGCAGGCCGGTCGGATGGTATTGGACGAACTCCATGTCCTTGAGCGGCGCGCCCGCGCGATACGCCAGGGCCATGCCGTCGCCGTTCTTGATATTGGCGTTGGTGGTGAAGGGAAAGACCTTGCCGCACCCTCCCGTGCAGAGGATGACCGCCTTGGCGGTGATGGCCCGGATTTGGCCTGTCGCCAGCTCGATGGCGACGACACCCTGACACCGCCCATCGTCCACCAGGAGCTTCGTGACGAAGAACTCGTCGTAGCGCTCGATGACGTCGTACTTGAGCGTGGTCTGGAAGAGCGAGTGGAGCAGGTGGAAGCCGGTCTTGTCTGCCGCGAACCACGTCCGCTCGTTCTTCATCCCGCCGAAGGCGCGCACCGCGATGTGGCCGTCGGGCTCCCGGTTCCAGGGACAGCCCCAGTGCTCCAGCCGCAGCATCTCCTCCGGGGCCTCCTTCACGAAGGCCTCCACGGCGTCCTGGTCGCTGAGCCAGTCCCCCCCCGAGATCGTGTCGTAGGCGTGCGCGTCGAGACTGTCGCCGGCCTTGATCACCGCCGCGGCGCCTCCCTCGGCCGAGACCGTGTGGCTGCGCATCGGGTACACCTTGGAGATCACGGCGACGCGCAGCTTCGGATACGCCTCGGCGACCGCGATCGCGGCGCGCAGGCCCGCCCCGCCGCCGCCGACTACGAGCACGTCGCAGGAGAACAGATCCATGGCTCTCGCTCGGTGGACACTACACCGCCGTCCGACCTTCCGTCAAGGGAACCGTCCAGCCGCTTCCCGGGACGTCACGGAGGGCGGCATACAGGATTCGACCTATCGCGTGAACTAGCTGGAAGGGCTCAGCTGAAGCCACGCAGCTCAGCGCGGCTTCGGGTCGAGGGGAGCGCCCCGGGCCGCCTGCTGCCGGGCCTGGTCCCTCAGCTTCCGCACGTTGTCGGCGTCCGGCCCGTCGGGCACGACTTGCAGGAACGCCTCGGCGGCCTTGACGGCGGCGGGAAAGTCCCGCTTGCCGGAGAAGAGGTACTGCGTCCGGTCCCAGTGGGCGTGGATGTACCGGGGATCGAGGCGGAGGGCCTCCTCTACCTTCCCGAGCGCCTCATCCACGCGCCCTTGCTGGTAGAGCACGGCCCCGAGATGGGTGATGGCCTCGACGTTGCGCGGATCCTGGGCCAGGACGCGCTCGTAGGCCCGGCGGGCCTCGTCGAGCCGGCCCTGGTCGAGGGCAACATGTGCGAGCTGGAGCTGGCTCGGGATCGGCGCGTCCTCGCGGCCGGCCAGCTGGCGGAGGGCCTCCAGTTCGATGCCGGGCATGATCGCGGACGGCGCCCCGGCGGGCGCGGAGGACGAGGGGCCGGCGGGCGTCGCGCCATCACGGGCTCCGCTGATCCAGCGCCCGACCGCCAGGCCTCCGCCGATTCCGACGACGAGGAGGAGCGCCGCGCCCAGGACCATCGCCGGGGGCCTCCAGAGCCAGGACCGCTGGGGCGCCGCCACGGGCGCCGGCTCCTCACGCTCGCGTTCCTGGGCTTCGTGCTGGGCGCGCCGGAGACTCACGAAGAGCCGGTCCGCTTCGCGCTCGCGCACGGCCCGCTGTTGGCCGTGCTCTTCGGGGTCAAGCCGCCCGGCCGAAAGGTCCGCGTCCAGGGCCTCGATGGCCTCCCGCGCGGCCTCGAGCTGACCCTTGAGCTCCTTGACCCGGCTCATCGCCCGGAGCTCATGTCGCCAACCCGAACAGCGAAGTCATTCGGTACTGTCAAGGAGGGCCTCAGAGCTTCGGCGCGATCTCCGAGGCGAAGACCTCGAGCTGCTCCAGCTCGTCGAACACCGGGTTGAGCATCAGCATGCGGGCGCCGGCGGCGCCGACCTGCTTGAGCCCGTCGATACATTCCTCGGCCGGCCCCCACACCGACACCTCCTCGGCCATCTGCGGCTTTCCGTAGAAGGCGCCGAACCATTCAGTGAGGCGCTTCCCCGCCCGCGCCTTGTCGCGGTCCACCGCGATATAAACGCGTTTGGCGACGGGGAAGGCCGCCGGGTCGCGCTTGGCTTCCTGCAGCAGCCGGCGGAGGAGCGTGAC
>JBGPYK010000125.1:0-6680 GCA_041493245.1 Methylomirabilia bacterium
GAGCAGCAGCGAGGCGTGGCCGAGCGCCTCGATCGTCGTCGTCGCGCCGCCGACGAAGACCAGGTAGCTGCCGGTGAGCCCGAACTCGATGGCCACCTCGGCGGGGACGGCGCTCGGCGCCGTGTACGGGAAGTGCAGCGCATTCCCCGTCACCGCCGAGTCGATGAAGGCTCGATTCGACGCCCCATATCCGCCGGCAGTGACGTAGAGCAGCGCCGTCGCCGGGCCCGCGACGTCCGCGCGCGCGAGCCCCGCCGCCTCCAGCAGCGCCTGCACGGCCGCAACCCCGAGCACGCACTCGCGTGTGGCCCGGCGGAATCGCTCCCCGTCGATCGGCCGGCGTTCGATCGCGACGGTCGACCGGCCCGCGGCCATACGGCCGGCGTCGTCGGGCAGGGCCCCGAGCCCCTGGCCCCACCCGGTGACGAGCCCCACCGCGCGCACGTCGGTCCCACGCGTCGCGCCGGTCCTCACGTCGCCGATCCCTCGAGCACGAGCGCGGCGTTGCAGCCGCCGAAGCCGAGCGACGTGCTGAGGCTCACGCGCGGCCGCAGCGGGCGCGCCCGGAACGGCACGTAGTCCAGGTCGCACGCGGGATCCGCCTCCTCGTAGCCGAGCGTCGGTGGAACGATGCCGTCGCGGGAGGCGAGCAGGCACATGATCGCTTCCAGCGTCGCGGCCGCGCCCATCGTGTGCCCGAGCGCCCCCTTGATGGAATTCACGGGGATCTCGCCCGCGCGCGAGCCCAGCACCCGCTTGAGGACGGCCGTCTCGATGGGGTCGTTGAGCGTCGTCGCCGTGCCATGGGCGCTCACGAAGTCGATGTCGCCCGCTTCGAGCTCTGCCTGCCGGAGCGCCCCGCGGACGGCGGTCTCGAGTCCCCGCCCCTCGGGATGCGGGGCCGCGATGTGGGCACCATCGCTCGTGCTCGCGTGACCGAGCAGGCGGCCGAGGCGGGCGCCCCGTGCCTCGCCGTCCCGGGCCATGAGCACGAGGGCCGCCGCTTCGCCGAGGAGTAGGCCGCTGCGCCGCCGGTCGAAGGGTCGCACGCGCTCACGGGTGAGCGAGCGCAGGGCGTCGAAGCCGCGCATCACGAACCGGCAGAGGACGTCGAAGCCGCCGGCAATCACGAGGTCGGCGCGGTCGGTGCGCAGGAGATCGGCGGCGAGACCAAGCGCGGTCGCGCCCGACGCGCACGCGGTCGACACCGTGAGCACGGGACCACGGCACCCGAGGTGGCGGGCGAGCGTCCGCCCGGGACTGTCGTAGAGCGCGGCGGCGGCCACCCCGGGCCGCCCATCCTTGTCGAGTGCGCGCTCCAGCTCCTCCACGGCGCCGAGTGCGGTGCCGACGACGACCCCCACGCGGGCGGCCCCGGTGTCGACGAGAGTCCGGCGCAGGAGATCGTCGGCCGCGGCGAGGAGGAGCCGCGACGCCCGACAGTCGACCGGCCGTCCCGGCCGGGCCGGCGGGAGAGACTTGATCTCGCCGCCGCGGCCGACCCGCAAGTCGTCCACTCGGAAGCGCTCGATGGTGGAGATGCCGTCCCGGCCCGCGACGAGGGCTGACCAGAACGCGTCCAGGTCACCGCCGATCGGCGTCACAACGCCGGCGGCCACGATGGCGACGGGATCAGCGCGCAGCAACGGGGCTCCAGACGTCGTAGAAGTTGAACCATTGCTCGGGATGGGCACGGACCGTCCGCTCCAGCGTCCCCACCCACCGCTCCAGCGCCGCCTGCTCGCCGTCCGCTTCGATACGCAGCGGCTCGCCGACGCGCACCGTGTAGCGCCGGTCACGGCCGAGCACGCAGAAGGCGGGAACGACAGGGACCCCCGAGGCCCGCGCGAGGAAAAAGGGGCCCAGGGGAAAGGCCGCCTCAGCGTCGAAGAACCTGACCCCGACATCACCGCGCGTGCCCAGGGCTCGGTCGCCCTGCATGGCGACGATTTCGCCGCGGCGGAGCGCGGCCACGAGCGGCAGCGCCGCCCGCGGCTCGTCGCGGGGGACGAAACGCACGGGGGCCGGCCCACCTCGGAGAAAGCGCTCGACGCGCGGGTCCGCCTCGGGCGCCACCACGACGTGCGTGGGACGACCCATCCGGAGCGCCATGAGGCGCCCGGCCAGCTCCCAGTTGCCGAGGTGAGCGGTGAGCACGATGGCACCACGACCGTCACGCGCGATCGCCGCCAGGTGGTGTTCGCCCTCGACATCGGCGAGCAGGCGCTCGGGCCGCCCGTCCCGGTTCGCCGTGATGAGGTCGCTGAAGCACATGGCGAAGTGGCGGAAGACGTCGTCGACGAGAGCGGCGCGCGCCGGCGGCGTCGCGTGCGGCAGAATGCGCCCCACGTTCGCCCCGACGACGGCGCGCTCGCCGGCGAACGCCCAGCGCAGGAGCCGGGCCACACCGCCGGCCAGACGCAGGCGAGCGGGACGTGGCAGCGCGGCCGCGACGATCGCCGCCGCGCGATAGGAGGCCCCGCGGTTCAGACCGTGGCCGTACCACCGCGGCGGGGCGCCGGAGAGCCCAGGGTGGGAGCGCGCGTCCGTGGTGTTCACAGAAGCGCCGAGTAGTACATTCTGAACACGCGAATCACGCTGGGCCTCGTGTCGTAGACCCGCGTGGCCCAAAAGTGTCCCCGGGCTGTGTCGAAGGTGATCAGTCCGAGCCCATCGGGGTCGTTCGGATCCCACACGGTCAGCTCCACACCGTGCGCGGTCCCCCGCCACGCGAAGGCCACGACCGTGTGATTCAGCTCGGGCGTGGGCCAGTTGGTGACGAGGAGCTGGACGAGGCGGCCGGCGGCGAGGTCCGCGCGGATCTCCTCGAGGACGTGCGCTTGGTGCGCGCGACTGACGGGAAAGGTCACCCGCCAGTTCGTCCAGTGCACCCACGTCCAGAACCGGCCGCCCAGCCCTTCCTTCACCGCCGACTCCTCGGCCCGCGAGAACTCGCGGAGGCTCGCGTAACCGGGGATCACCACGCGGTCGTCGGCGGGCGGCGTGGGATACCACGGCGGGCGGGCCACGACCTGCCGCACCCGCTCCACGTAGCCTTCGCGATCCAGACGCGGGGCGGCGGCGTCGAACCGCACGAAGCGGAAGAACTGTCGCAGGCCCCGCGCGAGGACGAAGCAGTAGTTGGCGTAGAGATCGTCGCGGTCCGGATGATGGGCGCGAACGTCGTTGCGGAAGGCGAAGGTGTCGCGCGCGAACGAGAAGCCGGAGACCGCGCGCCGGTCGTCGGGTCCCGACGCCGTGGGCGCGGGCGGGGCGGAGACGCAGCCGCCGACCGCGAGGCTCACGGCGATGGCGCCGAGGACGAGACGGACGCACGCGCCTCGTGGAATCGCCGATCGATACACAGCAGCGAGAATGCTCAAGCCCCTCTAAGCTAAAGGCCGCCTCCGGTATCGTCAAGGGCGGTGCGACCGCGGACATTCCCTATGCTATCCTCCCCCCGGTCTGCAGCATGACCGACGTGATCACCCCGCTCTACCGCGTCTTGTACGCAGGTGTCCTGAGCCGGCTCCCGGAGGCGCGCGCCGTCGCACTGGGCCAGGCGCTGCTCCGCGCGCTGCCGATCGATCGGCTTCCGATGTTCCACCTCGACGACCCGCGCCTCGCAACGTCCCTTGGCGGTGTCCGGCTGCCCAACCCGCTGATCTTCGCCGCGATGTACTACGACATCGGCATCCTCCGGCGGCTCATGGGGCTGGGCTTCGGCGCGGTGACGGCGAAGACCATCACCCGCGAGCCGAGGCCGGGCCACCCGCAGCCGAATCTCGCGCGCGTGCGTACGGAGGCGGGACCGGGTCTCGTCAACTGCAACGGGTTCCAGAACCCGGGGCTCGTGCGCTTCCGCCGCGACATCGCGACGCTCGCGCACCGGGTGCCGCTGATCGTGAGCGTGGCCGGCGAGAGCGGGGACGACTATCTGGCGCTCGCTGAGGCGCTCGCGCCGTTCGCCGACCTCGTGGAATTCAACATCTCCTCGCCCAACACGAAGCTCGTCTACGCTTGGAGCACGCGGCCGAAGGACTTGAGCGCGCTCCTGCGAGCGGCGGGCGCCGCCGTGTCCCGGCCCCTCATCGTGAAGCTCTCGCCCGATTTCGCCGACGTCAACGAGGGCGAGATCATCCCAGCGGCGCTGGAGGCCGGCGTGCGGATCATCAACTACGGCAACACGCGGCGGATCGAGGACCGGCGTCTGTCACAGGGCGTGGGCGGGCTCTCGGGCCCGGAGATCTTTCCCGCGACGCTCGCCAACGTCCGCCGCACGCGGGCCCGCTTCGGCGACGCTCTTCAAATCATCGCCACCGGCGGCGTCGACGCGCCGGACAAGGCCCTGGCCCTGCTCCGCGACGGCGCCACCGCGATCGGATGCTTCACGGGCTTCATCACCCGCGGCCCCATGCTGGCCCGCCGCATCCTCGACGCCATCCTCGCCGCGCGCGCAGGCGGCTCCTAAAGGCCCATCTGCTTCGTTCGCGCCCTTGGCCGCACGCTCAACGTCCAGAGAGTACGCCTCGCGTGCGGCCGGCGGGCGCCGCCTCGCATCTGGACCTTTTTGATGGGGGGCCCCGACATGGCCCCCCATACCCCCCCAACGCTCGGAGCACCCCGGCGAAGCCGTGGCGCTCCTCGATCCTCCAACGCTCGGAGCACCCCGGCGAAGCCGTGGCGCTCCTCGATACTCCAACAGGCTCCTGGCCGGAATGATTCATGGACTCGCACACGGTCGTCGGTCGGGGTCCCCGCTTCCGGGGGCCCGTGGCGCGGGTGGGGTAAGCGGGGCGCGCCCGGGGTGCGGGGGGGTGCCCGGCGGGTGGGGGGGTTGGGGGGGCCAGAGGGGGCCCCCCCATTTCGCTAGGAACCCCATGATGCCGGTGGGCGCGAACATCGTCACCACGACGTAGATCACGCCCAGCACCGTGAGCCAGCGCTCGGTGCTGGCGCTGATGACGTTCTCGAGGAGGACGATGGCCGCGCTCCCCAGCGCCGGGCCCAGCAGCGTGCCGGCGCCGCCGAGGATGACCATGATCAGCGCCATCGCCGAGAAGACGATAGACAGGTACGCGGGGCTCACGAAGCCGTTGTAGTAGACGAAGAGGTTGCCGCTGACGCCGGCGATCAGGCCCGCGAGCACGAACGCCACGTACTTGTAGAGCCACGTGTTGTAGCCGAGCACCTGCATGCGCCGTTCGCTCTCGCGGATCCCCACCAGCGCCACGCCAAAGGGCGACCGCACGATGACCCAGAGCGCCGCCGTCGCGACGACAAAGACCACGAGCACGAAGTAGTAGAAGCTCGGTCCGCTCGACAGGCTCCACGGCAGCCCCGCGCCGGGGCGCGGCACGCCCGGCAGGCCGTCGTCGCCACCGGTGAGCCAGCGCCAGCCGAAGGCGATCCCCCAGAGCACCTGGGCCAGCGCGAGCGTGATCATCAGCAGGTACGCGCCCTGGGCGCGGAGCGCCAGCAGCCCGAAGAGCGCGCTCGTCACGCCGGCGGCGAGGAGCCCGGCGCCGAAGTCGAGCCAGAAGTTGTCGACGACGCGGACGGCGAGGAGCCCGACCGCGTAGGCGCCGACGCCGAAGTAGGCGGCGTGGCCGAGCGAGGGCAGCCCCGCGTAACCCAGGATCAGGTTCAGGCTCATCGCGAAGAGGGCGAAGATCAGCATCTTGGTCGCGAGGCCGAGCTGATAGGACGAGAGCGCGAGGGGCAGCAGGGCGAGGACCGCCACCCCCGCCGCGATCCCGAGGGTGCGCTTCATCGCGCCCCAAAGAGGCCGGACGGGCGCACGGCGAGGATGATCGCCATCGGGGCGAAGATCGTGAACATCGCGGCCTGGGGGAAGAGAGCCTTGCCGAAGTTGTCGAGCAGGCCGACGAGGAGCCCGCCGAAGAACGCGCCCTTGAGGCTGCCGAGCCCGCCGATGATCACGACCACGAAAGCGAGGAGGAGGATCTCGAAGTCCGCGCCCGGGTACACGCCCAGCAGCGGGCCGCCGATGATCCCGCCGAGCGCGGCCAGCGCCGCCCCGAAAGCGAAGACGCCCGTCGAGAGCAGCGAGACGTTGATGCCCGTCGCGCGCGCGATGTCCGCGTCGTCGACGGCCGCGCGCAGCATCGCCCCGAGCCGGGTCCGCTCCTGCAAGAACCAGAGCGCGAGCCCGACGACCGCACCGACCGCGATGACGAACAGGCGGTACGACGGGAAAATCAGCGGGCCGAGGCGGATCGAGTGCGCGAACATCTCAGGCTTGGGCAGCGTCTGCGGCGTGCCGCCCCAGATCCAGAGCGAGACGTCGCCGACGATCAGGAGGAAGCCGAAGGTGAGCAGCGCTTGCGGCAGCTCTTCGCGCGGCAGCCGTCGCAGGAACACGCGCTCCATCAGGATCCCGAGCACGACCACGGCAGCCGTCCCCGCAACGGCGGCGAGCAAAAAGCTCCCCGTCCAGCCGACGACGGAGAGGGCCACGTAGGTGCCGAGCGCGTAGTAGGAACCGTGGGCGAGGTTCAGGATCTTCATGAGGCCGAAGATCAGCGACAGACCCGCGGCGAGCAGGAACAGGAGCATGCCGAAGGAGACGCCGTTGAGGGTTTGGATCGCCCAGAAGGTCATGCCGCGGGCGCGGCTACTTCTTGTTCCACCAGCCCCACGTCTGCTCCTGCGACACC
>JBGPYK010000583.1:0-2263 GCA_041493245.1 Methylomirabilia bacterium
AAGGAGGGGAGACATGGCGAAGGCGAAGAAGCCGGCATTCGGTGGGTACTCCATCAACTTCAAGGGCTGTTCCGACACGGTCGAGTCGGTGTTCGGCGGCGTGCCGATCGGGCCGTCGGAGATGACCAAGAGGATCTGGGGTTACGTCAAGCGCAAGAAGCTCGCCGGGAAAAAGAAGTAGCTTGGTCGGAGGGGGCCATCGGGGCCCCCTCCCATGATTTACAGCGGGAGCTGGTCGAGGCGGCTGACGACGTGGTCGGGCGTCGGGCCGAGTTCTTCGGCGGGGGCGTCCGCGCGATTGCACCAGGCCACCTGATAGCCGAAGGCCTTCGCGCCCGTCACGTCCCAGGCGTTGGACGATACAAAGAGCAGCTCGCCCGCCGGAATCCCTATGGCCTTCGGCCCCAAAGCGTAGACCTGGGGCGAGGGCTTGTAGGTCTTGACGGCGTCGACGGAGATGACGTGCTGGAGCAGGGGGCCGAGCCCGCTCGAGGCGACGGCGGCGTCGAGCATCCTCGGTGAGCCATTGGAAAGAATTGCCCGCGGCCGGCCCTCGAGGCGGGTGAGCGCGGCCTTGACCTCGGGGAAGGGAGTGAGGCTGAGGTAGGCCTCCAGGAGGCGAGCCATCTGCGCCTCCGTTGCCGTCAGACCGAGACGGCGGATCGCGTAGCGTAGCGCCGCGCCGGTCACCGCCCAGAAATCCTCGTACCGGCCCATCAGGGCGCGAAGCCACGTGTACTCGATCTGTTTCTGGCGCCATGTCGCCGACAGCGCCGCGGGGTCCGTCGTGATCTCCCGTCCCGCCTCGATCACCGAGTGGACGTCGAAGAGCGTGCCGTAGGCGTCGAAGACGAATCCCCGGATGGGCGGCATCGCCCTATCCCCGCGTCGTCCGCCGGGCGCGCCCCGGCCGCTTCGGCGCCGGCTGCGGCCGCGGCTCCTCCTGCGCCTCGAGCCCGGTCTCGCTGAAGCCGTACCGCAGCAGCTTCTTGCCGTCGAGGAACGACTGCGCGCGGGTCCGCGCGCCGAGGACGATCATCACGAACTGCTGGCCGGCGCGCCAGGCGGAGACGGCGAGGTTGTAGCCGGCCTCGTTGGTGAAACCCGTCTTGAGGGCCTGCACGCCGCCGGGGTCGTTGAACAGCGGGATGTGGCGGGCGTACACGCGCCCGCGATAGACGAAGGTCTGGCCGCCGAGCATCGTGCGCGCCCCGGAATGATCCTGGAGGAGACGCGTCATGAGCAGCGCGAGGTCGCGCGCGTTGCTCCGCTGGAGCGGGTCGGGGAGCCCGTGGGGGTTCGCGTAGTGCGTGCCCACCATGCCCAGCTCCCGCGCCTTGGCGTTCATGCGGGCGACGAACGTCGCCTCATCGCCTCCCAGGTGCTCGGCCACCGCCGTCGCCGCGTCGTTGGCGGAAGCGATGGCGACCCCCTCGAGCAGCACCCGGAGCGGCACCACCTCGCCCGCGCGTAGCCCCATGCGGTAGCGCGGCGTGGTGGTGGAGGCGCGGCTCACGACGGCCGATTCCTCCAGCGCGGCGCGGCCGGCCTCGACGTCCTCGAAGGCGAGGTAGAGGGTCATGAGCTTCACGAGGCTGGCGGGAGCGTGCTCGGCCTCGGCGTTCTTGGCGAAGAGCGTACGGCCTTCGGCGTCGAGAAGCAGGACCGCCTCCGCGTCCAGCGCCGGCAAACGCCCGTTGCTCTGAGCGGCGGCGGCAGCAGGAGCGAGGAGGGCACCGGTGATCACGAGCAGGCCGAGCCAGCGAGTCCGGGACACCAGAAGTATTGTAGCCAGCCGCCGCCGCGGCCAGCAAGGGAAAAGCGGTCAGCGAACCGCCTGCCGCAGCTCTTTCGACGGCTTGAAGCGGGGAATGCGTCCGGCGACCGTCACGGTTTGGCCCGTGCGGGGGTTGCGCATCGTGCGCGTACGCCGCCGCGCGACGGAGAACGTCCCGAACCCGACGAGCGTCACGGTCTCACCACGCTTGAGCGCGGTCCGGATGGCACCCAGCGTGGCGCGCAGCCCGCGCTCGGTCCCGGCCTTGGGCCAGCCGGCCGCCTGCGCCATGCGGACGACGAGATCCGCCCGCGTCATGCTACATTCCGAAGGCGCCGCGCGCCTCGTCCATCACGGCTTCGGTGACCGTCGCGTAGCCCTTGGACTCGGCCAGGCGCTCGACGGCCTTCCTCGCCATCGGGCGGATGAAGGACGGGATGCGCTCGATCCGCGCCTCCGCTTCCGGCGTCCACGCGATCCCGCTCG
>JBGPYK010000451.1:0-3101 GCA_041493245.1 Methylomirabilia bacterium
GCCGCCCGAAATTCCGGCAGCGCCGTCCACCTTGCCCGTGGCCGGACCCCTCGCGCGCAGCGCCGGCGACCTCCGCGCGGCGATGGAGGTGCTCGGCGGACCCGATGACGAGGACGCGCGCGCGTATCGCTGGTCGCTGCCGACCGCGCGGGGGACGCGACTTCGCGATTACCGGATCGGCTATGTGCTCGACCATCCGCGCTGCCCAGTCTCGCCCGAGGTCGGCGGCGCGCTCGCCGCCACGATCGAGGCGCTTCGCAAGGCCGGGGCCACCCTCGACGAGGGCTGGCCCGATCGAGTCAACGTCGAGGAGCAGTACGACACCTTCTTCTTCTTCCTGATGGCGATGTTCACGCCGGCCCCGCGCGACGACCAGTTCGAGGTGCTGCGCCGGCTCGCCGAGAATCCGGACGGATCGTACCGCGCCAAGCGGGCGGCCGCGCTGACCGCACCCATCAAGCAGCTTCGCGCCATGGACGGCCGCCGGCGCGCCGCCCGCGCGATCTGGCAAGACTACTTCCGCACCCACGACGCCTTTCTGATACCCACCGCCTTCGTGCCGGCTTTCCCGCACAACCACACCCCGAACTTCCTCGACCGCGTCCTCACGACACCGGCGGGTCCGCGCCCCTACCTCGACCTCCTCTTCTGGATCTCGTTCGCGACGCTCACCGGGCTGCCGGCGACGACCGCGCCCGTCGGCCTCACCCGCGGCGGGCTGCCTGTCGGGATCCAGATCGTTGGACCCTACCTCGAGGACGCGACCCCGATCGACGTGGCGGGCCGGCTCACCGACGTGATCGGAGGATTCAGGCCACCCCCCGGCTTCTGAGCGCGCGCCGGCGCCGGCGTCGCTCAAGGCTTGACAGTCAGCAGCGGGGAGAACGATGATCCTCGACATGACAACGCCATGAAGATCACCGCCATCGAGACGTTCGTCGTGAACACGGGATTCAAGCCGCCGCGGCCGTGGCTGTTCTGCGCCATCCGCACCGACGACGGCCTCACCGGCTACGGCGAGTTCGGCAGCGACGGGATCACGCGCGGGCTCGTCGGGCTCGTGCAGGACCTCGGGGCGAAGCTCATCGGCAAGGATCCGACGGCCGTCGAGAAACACTACGTCGACATGTATCGGTCGACGCGCCAGGCGCCGTACGGCGCGACGCAGCAGGCGATCGCGGGGATCGAGCTAGCCCTCTGGGATCTTGCCGGCAAGTCGCTCAGCGTCCCGGTCTGGCGGCTCATGGGCGGCCCGCACCGCGAGCGGCAGCGCGTGTACTGGTCGCACTGCGCGACGTATCGCGTCGAGAACGCGGAGCTCTTCCGCGTGAAGCCGCTCCGCACGATGGCCGACGTCGCCGATTGCGCGCGCGAGGCCGTGGCGAAGGGCTACACGGCGTTCAAGACCAACATCATCTGGCCCGGCGATCCCCCGCGCCGCATCAGCCAGGGGCGCGTCGGCCCGCACGACCAGCTCGCCACCCGCGAGATCATCGACCAGGCCGTAGCGCAGATCGGCGCCATGCGTAACGCGGTGGGACCCACGATCGACATCTGTCTCGACGTGAACGTCAACTTCAAGCCGAGCGAAGCGCTCCTGCTCGCGCGCGAGCTGGAGCCGTTCAAGCTGTTCTGGATGGAGATCGACAACCAGGATGCCGATGCGCTGGTCGAGCTCCGCGCCGGCACGCGCACGCCGCTCTGCGGGGGCGAGCAGCTCCAGACCGTGCGGCAGTACCGGCCGTACCTCGAGCGCCACGCGCTGGACACCATCATGGTGGACGTCTGCTGGCAGGGGTTCTCGGCGGCGAAGAAAGTGGCGGACCTCGCCGAGACACACGAGATCAACGTGGCGCCCCACAACTACAACGGCCACCTGTCCTCGTTCCAGGCGCTGAACCTCGTCGCGTCCGTGTCGAACGTGAAGATCATGGAGAGCGATCCCGACGCGGTGCCGATCCGCGACGAGCTGTTCACCGTGCTGCCCGAGATCCGGGACGGCCAGATGACGATCCCGACGCGGCCCGGCTGGGGCACCGAGCTCAACGAGAAGACGGCGCGCGCACACGCCTGGTCAGGCTAAGCTCATGAATCCCGCCTTCGCCACCGTGAGCGAGCTGTCGGCCGCGTTCGCCGGCCGAACGCTCTCGCCCGTGGACGTCGTGGACGCGCTGCTCCGCCGCATCGAGCAGATCGACCCGACCCTCCACGCGTTCATCGCCGTGTACGCGGTCGACGCGCGCCTGGCCGCGGAGGCCGCGGACCGGGCGATCCGCTCGGGACACGCGGTCGGGCCGCTGCACGGGGTGCCGATCGCGCTGAAGGATCTCGTCGATCTCGAGGGACGGATCACCACGGGCGGCTCGAAGGTGTGGGAGAAGCGGGTGTCTCCCGTCACGGCCACGCTCGCCCGACGCCTCATCACGGCGGGCATGATCGTGCTCGGCAAGACGCACACAGTCGAGTTCGCCATGGGTGGCTGGGGCACGAACACGCACATGGGCACGCCGCGCAATCCTTGGGACCCGCAGGTACACCGGACGCCCGGCGGCTCGTCGAGCGGCTCGGGCGTTGCCGTGGCCGCGGGGCTGGCGCCGGCGGCCATCGGCACCGACACCGGCGGCTCCGTGCGCCTGCCCGCATCCTGGTGCGGCATCGTCGGTCTCAAGGTGACGGCGGGGCGGATCAGCACCTACGGTGTGCTGCCGCTCTCGAGCACGCTCGACACGCCGGGTCCGCTGACGCGCTCGGTGGAGGACGCCGCGCTGCTCTACCGCGTGCTCAACGGCCCTGACCCGCACGATCCGGCCACGGCCGTCTGGACGCCGGACGATCCTCTGCCCACGCTACGGCGCGGGGTCGCGGGTCTTCGCCTCGCCGTGATGCCCGAGGCCGAGCGCGCCGGTGTCGACGGAGAAGTGCTCGCGGCCTACGACGCCGCCGTCGCGCTCCTGCGCGGCCAGGGCGCCGCCATCGTGCCGGCCGCGCTCCCGAATCGCTTCGCCGACTACGCGGCCGCGACGGGCCGCATCATCGGCTCCGAGGGCTACCGGTTCGTCGGGCACCTCGTGGACGACGCGAGCCTGCCCACCGACCCGCAC
>JBGPYK010000344.1:0-3835 GCA_041493245.1 Methylomirabilia bacterium
GTGGCGGCCCAGGAACAGCGGATGGTCGAGGAAGGGCGCGAGCGGCGGTCGCGCCGACGCTACGTCGTCTGGGGCGACGTCGCGCCCTGAATCCGCCTCTCGTGACCGTATCCTACTTCGGACACGACACGCGCCGCGCCCGGCCGGTAGAATGACGGGCAGGGAACAAGCGATGGGACTGATCTACGTCGACGGTGTCGTCACCGGGCCGTCCGGCCTCTCGCGCTCGGTTCATTTCCTGATGGACAGCGGCGCGAAATACAGCTTGCTGCCGATCGATGATTGGCGCGCCATCGGCCTGGCTCCGGAGCGCCGGCTCACCTTCGTCCTGGCCGACGGCACCGGGATCGAGCGCGACGTGTCCGAGTGCTATATCAGCCTGCCGCAGGGCAAGGGCCACACACCGGTCATCCTCGGCGAGCCGGGTGACGAGGCCTTGCTCGGCGTCGTCACTCTGGAGATCCTCGGCCTCGTCCTCCACCCCTTCAACCGCACGCTCCAGCCCGCCCGAATGCTCCTCGCCTGAGTCTGTCGTTGTGCGAGACCGCTGAGCGAGCTACATCCGGCCGCTGACCAGGTTGCCCTGCGCGTCGAGCCCGAGCCCGGTCTCTTTCGCGCGCTCGAGCACCTGCGGCGCCCACGCCACGTGACCGGCGTCGGTGCCGCCGAGGATCGCCATCAGGTAACCCTCCGTGTCGCCGGCGTTGCGAAAGCCACGCATCACGCCCGGCGGGACGGAGATTACATCCCACTGGTCGAGGACGATCTCCTGCTCGCCCCTGTCGCCCCAGTACACCGCCCAGCGGCCCGAGAGCGACATGAACACCTCCACGGTCGGGTGCGCGTGGAGGGCCGCCCCCTTGCCGGGGTGCGCGTGCACGAGCGTGAGGTTGAAGTCGCGCGCGTCGGTGATCGCGGGGTTGAGCGAGGTGTCCTCGGTCACCCCGCGTCCGATGACGTTGAAGATCAGACGCTCGTGACCCGGAATCAGGCTGTCGACGAAAGCGCGCGTGCTGGGCGTCAGGTCCTTGAACCGCGCGACGCGCTTCCCCATCTCGTCCTTGGACATCTGCACGCTTGCCATAGAGCCTCCCGGTTCGGACAGGTGTGATGAAGTGTGGAGCGCCAACGCCTTCAGGACCGCTGCATCCGCGCCAGCCGGCGCTGGCGCCAGTCATAGACGAGCGCCTTGAGCGGGGGAGGGCGCAGCGGCGTGAAGGGCACGGGCACGATCGCCTCCGATTCCCGCTCGACGCGCTTGCGAAGCCAGAGGCTCGGGTTCCACTCGTGGGAGACCGCGTGGCCGGCGAAATGCGCGGCGGCGGCCCCCAGGGCAACGTCACCGCCCCCGAACGGGCGGACGGCGGCGAGATAGGCGGCATCGTCCACGCAGTCGCCGACGCTGAGCCATTCGTAGTCGTCGCGCCGCGCTCCCAAGAACCGTCGCACCTCCAGCTCCTCGTCGGTCGGCGACAAGGGCAGCCCCGCCCGCGGCGCCAGCGGATCGGTCAGGATGTCGTGGATGTGGACGAGGCCGCCGCCGCGGACGTACGGGAACAGTGCGCCCAGGTACCAGCGGGCGAACTCGGCGCCGTGATCGCTATCGATGAAGACGAACTCCAGCCCGTTGCCGGCGGCGCGGGCCCGCCGCTCGAGCGCCCGTGGCAACTCCACGCGGACGTCGCCGAGGATGAATTCCACGCGATGGCTCAGGCCGTTCCGTTTCAAATTCTGGTACGCCCGCCGGACATGGTGGTAGCCCCACTCGAACGACAGGATGCCCCCGCGGCCGTTGTGCTCGAGGGCGAGCGCCATGTGGACGGTCGACAGCCCGTGCTTGGGGCTGAACTCCACGATCAACTCGGGGGCGACGTGACGCACCATCATGTAGAGGATCCGCCGCTCCTCTTTGTGGTAGGCGCTGCCGAACGCGCGCGCGTCATCGAACACCCTGAGCGACTCGAGATCCTGCTGATACGTCCGGTAAAGATCATAGAGGAATTCGCGGCTCAGGCGAAGCGGCACCGGGCGATACTAGCCGATCTTCATGCCAGGGGCCACGGCCCGATTCGGATGGAGCAGGCCCCCCTCGCCCGCCCCGTCATAGGCGCCAAGCACCAGCACCTCGGAGGGGAACGGCCCGAAGACCGGCCACGCGTACGAAGACGGCGCCGTAGCGTCGCGCCCGCTTCGTCCGTCTGAATTCGTCGACACTTGACGAGGCGCGTGAAGTGCTCAAGCAATGGAGCTCGATGCACTTCACGATCGTCGGCAGAATCAGGAACGCGGAGGCTATCGGCAGCGGACAGTCGGTCCGGATTCGGAAACATCTGATCCAGAGGTTTGGGGCCGGGCCATGGCGTAAGATGAAGGGCGAGGCCACGATCCGGTTCGACGACGGCACGCTCCAGCGGGCCGAGCTTCACTGGTTTGAAGCCCATGGGATCGGGCGCGTCTACTTCAAGCGAAAGAGGAATTTGGACGAGCGATCATGACGAGCCGAGGAGGCAGGTCGGGGGAGTTCGCGGTGTGCATCCACAACGGCGAGTACGATGTTGACCTCATCGTCGGCAAGATCTATCGCGTCGTGAAGCCGAAGCGCAACGACAGGCTGTCTGACATCCGCGTCCTTGACGAATCGGGCGAAGACTATCTATATCCCCGAGGTTGGTTCGTTCCCGTCGAGCTGCCCTTGAAAGCCAAGAAGGCCCTGGTCGCGATCCACTAACCCCGACTGCAGGGAGGAGAACGCATGGCACGTACAAAGACCACGGTACGCGGCCGAGCGCCGCTTGCGCGGGACAGTCAGCAGTGGATGCTGGACTATCTGATCCAGGAGACCGGGAAGGCCTACCATTTCCAGGGAGAGGGTCGGGGCCGCCTGCCGAGAAGCGTGCGCAGCCACGACATGATCAGCAAGCACCTGGGCTTGCAGGCGCGGAGGATCGAAGCGCTGGCGAAGGCCGAGGCGGCGGCCGGCCATGGGGAGACGGCGCTGGACTTCTACTTCCAGGCCACCGTCCTGTACGCCGGGGCCCAGCACATCATCTTCGAGACCAACGACGAGAAGCGCTATCTGTATGCGGGCGTCCGCCGCTGCTACGACCAGGTGATCGCCCTGGCGCCCTACCGCATCGAGCACATCGACATCCCCTGGAACGGGACGCTGGTCTCGGGCAACCTGCATCTCTGCCCCAATCGGGCCGCGGCACCGTTGGTCTTCTACATTCCAGGCTGTGACACCCTCAAGGAAGCCTGGCCGCATCCGTTCTTCAACGCCGCTCATCAGCGGGGGATGCACGTGTTCTCCTTCGACGGTCCGGGCCACGCCGAGAGCAACCTGCGCGGCATCCGTCTGACTGCGGACAACTTTGAGGACGCGGCCAGCGTGGCGTTGGATGCCCTGGTGCAGCGGCCGGAGATCGATGCCGCGCGGATCGGCGTCTACAGCATCAGCCTCGGGTCATTCTGGGGACTGCGGTTCGCGGCCCGGGATCGGCGCATTCGAGCCATCGCGGCGCCCGCCGCATCCTGTGCCGAAAAGTACTTCCTCATGGATCTGGAGTCGCCCCGCTGGAAGCAGTTGTTTGCGTACCTCACCCAGGCCCGAACCGAAGCGGAGTTGGACGCGGTGATGGGCGCGATGACGCTCGAGGGCTACATGAACAAGATCGCCTGTCCCGCGCTCCTGGCGGTCGGCGAATACGACCCGCGCGGGCCGATCGATGAAGTGTACCGGATGTTCGACCAGTTGACGGCGCCGGCCGAGCTGTGGGTCTTCGCGGACCAGCACCACATGCCGTCCATCGGTGGGGGCGACAGCGGCACCAACAAC
>JBGPYK010000625.1:0-2004 GCA_041493245.1 Methylomirabilia bacterium
CCGCAGCGCGCGCAGCGCCGCCGGATCCTTCCACGGCTTGAGGACGAAGACGCCCTCCGGGTCGGCGAGGTCGAACGGGGCCTCGGTGGCCATCGCCATCACGACATACCGACGCATCAGCTCGGGCATGGTCTCCCTCCTCCGAATCGGGCGGTGCGACAAGGTCCGCTGAGAGACGCTAGCCTACGCCAGTCGCCGGACGGCCCGCAACACGGACGACGTCGCGCTCACGCTTTCGGCGCGGGCGCCGCGACCGGCATGCGCGAGATCCAGAAGAGGCATCCACCAAAGATCACCGTCGAGGTGGCCAGCAGTCCCATGTTGATCGCGCGGGCGTGGATCGTGCCGAAGGTCGCCGTGACCACGGTGAACACGACGTTGTTGATGACGTGGGCGGCCATGGCGGGCAGCGCGCTGCCCGCCCGCTCGGTGATCACGCCGAGCCAGAGCCCGAGACCCACCGCCAGCGCGGCATGGATCCACTCGAGGTGCAGGAGACCGAAGGCAACGCTGCTCACGGCCACGGCGACCGCCGCCGGCCAGCGCTCGCCCAGGCGCGTCTGCATGTAGCCGCGGAAGAAGACCTCCTCGGCCGAGCCCGCGAGGATCCCGATCACCACGACGGCGGCGAAGAGCTCGGACCCCGCGGCACCCTCGAGCGCCCGGCGGATGATCGCCATCGCGCCGCGGTTGCCGAGCCCCGCCAGCATCGTGGCCGAATCGAGGGCCTGGCCGAGCGCCAGCGTGCCCAGGATCATCGCGGCGAGCTGGTTCCCCGTCTCGCGGCCGGGGACGAGACGCAGCCGGACCGGCTCGACCGGCCTCGCCACGACGAGCACCGTGAGGAGCAGCGCCGTGGACGACGCGATGCCCCCCGCGAGGAGACCGGGGAGGCCGTCGAACACCTCGCGCTCGGACAACTCGGGGAACGCCGCCCGGAGCATGACGGCGGCGACGACCGAGAACCCGACGATGGCGACGAAGGCGAAGAGATAAGCCGCGAAGATGGGCCAGACGCGCGGCTGGCTCACTGGCCTCCGCCCAGCTTCCGCGCGATGGTCTCGCGGAGCTTGTACTTTTGGATCTTCCCGCTCGGCGTCATCGGAAACTCGGTGACCAGCTCCAGGCGTTCGGGGAACTTGTGGCGGGCGAGTTGCCGGGACTCGAGAAAGGCCACCAACTCCTCCAGGGTCAGCGCCGCGCCGGGCCGGGGGATGACGAAGGCGCAGGCACGCTCCACGAGCCGAGGATCGGGCATGGCCACGACGGCGACGCCCGCGATCTTCGGATGCGTGAAGAGCACGTTCTCCACCTCGGAGACCGAGATGTTCTCGCCGCCGCGGATGATGAGATCCTTCGAGCGACCCGTGATCGAGACGTAGCCGCTCGCGTCGAGCACCGCGCGGTCGCCCGTCTTGAACCAGCCGTCCGCCGTGTGCGCCTCCTGCGTGAACTGTGGCCGCTTCCAGTACCCGACGAACTGCGAGTGCCCGCGGACCAGGAGGTTGCCCTCACTCCCGACCGTCACCACCTGGTCCTCGTCGTCGACGACCCGCAGCTCCATGCCGGGCAGCGGCGAGCCATCGGTCCCGAACACCTTGCCCTCGGGGTCGTCGAGCCCGTTGCACGTCACGCAGCCGTTCTCGGTCATCCCCCACCCCGCCGAAATGGCGCAGCCCAGGCGCTGGCGGGCATCCTCCACGAGCTTGCGCGGGATGGGCGCACCGGCCGAGAGGAAGAGGCGGAGCGAGGAGACATCGCGGCGACTGAGCGCGGGGGCGTCGGTCAGATCCCGGACAAAGGGCGTGGCGCCCATCGTGAAGGTCACGCGCTCCGCCTCGATGAGGCGCGCGGCCTCCTCGGCATTCCAGACGTCGAGCCACACGCCCGTGGAGCCGAGCAGCAGCGTCATGCAGTAGCCGTAGAGGAACCCTGTCTGGTGGCCGAACGTCGAGGACATGAGCGTGACATCACGCTCGGTGAAGCGCAGCCGCTCGATGAGCG
>JBGPYK010000491.1:0-2859 GCA_041493245.1 Methylomirabilia bacterium
CCCCGAGTACTTCTTCTTCTGGAACTACCACGGTCAGAACGCGGTGTTCAACACGATGTCCTACCAGAATCCCGCGATGGACAAGCTGATCGACGCCGCCCGCTTCGAGCCGGACGCCAAGAAGTACGCGGAGCTGGTCCGTGGCTTCGTCAAGCTCGCGCTCGACGACGTCCCGCGGGTGGCGGTCTTCCAGCCGAACCTTGACGTGGCGATGCAGAAGAACATCCGCGGTTATCAGTACTGGTTCCACCGCCAGCTCGACTACCGCCAGCTCGCGAAGGAGTAGCCCCGCCCGGCGCGGGAGCACGAGGCCCCTTCGGACTAAGCCCCTCCCCCTTGCGGTCCCTTGCGGGGAGGGGTGGGGGTGGGGGGCCCTCCATAACACCTTCAGTATTCCCCATGACCTCGTTGTCCCAGAACCGGAGCACCGTGAAGCCGTGACGGTGCAAATGGGCATCGCGTGCTTCATCCGCGTGTCGGCCGGACTCCCAGTTGTGTTGGCCTCCATCGACCTCGGAGCCAGCGGTTCAGCGACCACCCCACCCCGGCTCGCTCCGCTCGCCGACCCTCCCCGTCAAGGGGAGGGTAATCTCCGCCGCCTTGGGAACCCGGGCGCGGCTCTACGTCACCGTAATTGCGAATCGTAGTACTTAGTCGTCCAGGCGGGCGAGGAGGGCGGCGGTGTCGGGACCGCCGACGGGGGGGCGCCAGTCGACATGGATGACCGTCGCGCCCTCGGACTCCAGCTCCGTGGCGAAGACTTCGAGGCCGAGGTTGATGACGCGCAGCGGTTGACCGAGGAGGGTCTCGAGGCTCATCACGATCCTCCGAGGAGCGTCGCCTCCAATTCCGGACGGATGAGGAGCGCGGCAAAGCGCGCGGCCTGGGCGTTGGAGGGCAGCACCTCGACACCCGCGGACTCCAGGGTCGCGATCTGGCGGGCGAGACCTTGCGGATCGTGCTCCGTCCCCACGACGGATGCGACGGCGAGGAGAACGCGCCCGGCCGCCTGCGCCGCGCGTCGCGCGTCGTAGACGGCTGAGGCCAGCGGGGCGGCCGGGTCCGGGTGAACGGCTCGGCCGAGGACGAGATCGAGCAGCAGGACGCCGACGTCGTCCGAGCGACCCGCCTCGCGCACCCGGGAGGCGCGTGCCTCGGCGTCGATCATCGGGTGGGGACGGCCGCGGGTGAATTCGTCGTCGCCGAGGTCGACGAGACGATAGGCGTCGCGTCCGACGAGCGGCTCGAGGATGAGGTCGGCCTCGTGGGCCAGTGTGCCACCGGTGTAGAGGCCGAGGATCCCCTGCCCGCGTGGCGCTTGGGCGCGGGCGCACGCGAGGCGCGATTTCACGTCGGCGGGGTCGCCGAACGCGCGCGGCGTCCACGCGTCGCCGCGGAGGGTGGCGACAACGGATTCGGCGGCATCCTCCAGCGTCGCCACCCAGCGCGCGGCGCCCGCCGTGAGCGGCAGTGCGCCGAGGCAACACACGACGACGGGCTTG
Organism: Methylomirabilia bacterium; assembly: GCA_041493245.1. GTDB lineage: Bacteria > Methylomirabilota > Methylomirabilia > Rokubacteriales > CSP1-6 > DATHGT01. Next base: position 1,503 of record JBGPYK010000491.1, read on the forward strand.
GTGATCCGCGCGATCGCGGCCTCGAGCTTCGGTACGATCGTGGGCGCCGGCGGCTTCGAGATGAGGACGATCGCCTCCGTCGTCGGGTCGGCGGCGAGCGCCTCCAGCGCCAGCTCGGTCATGAGGCCGCCGACCTCGGCGGACAGATCGCGCCCGCCGACGCCGATCCCGTGGGAGACCCCTTCGCCGAGCGCGGTCAGCCGTGACACGACGGCCTGGAGCCCGGTGCCCGACGCGGCGACACATCCTACACGGCCGCGCGCGACGACGTTGGCGAAGCCCAGCCCCACGCCGTTGACGTAGGCCGTCCCGCAGTCTGGCCCCATACAGAGGAGCCGGCGTTCGGCGGCGAGACGCTTCAGCTCGATCTCGTCGGCGAGGGAGACATTGTCGCTGAAGAGAAACACGTGCAGACCGCGACGGAGCGCGCGAAGCGCCTCGAGCTTGGCGTAGGCGCCGGGGACGGAGATCGCGGCGAGGTTGGCGTCCGGCATCTGGCGGAGCGCGCCGTCGAGCGTCCGCGGGAGCGCGCGTCCCGCCGTCGTGTGCGCCGGACGCTGCTCGGTGAGGATCCGCTCGACTTCCGCCAGCGCGGCGTCGGCCGCCGCATCGCTCTCCGCCATGACGGCGATGATCAGATCGCCCGGTGACGCGTCCTTGGTCTCGGCCGTTGCCAGCCCGGCTGAAGCCAGGATCTCGTGGTTGGCCGGCGTCCCCATCAGGGCGGCGGCCTCGCGAACTCCCGGCAGCGCGCGCAGAGCCTCGGCTAAGCGCATCAGCGCCATCGAGTCGCGGTAGTGCGAGCGCCGGACGACGCCGCGGACCGCCATCACGCAGCGAGATCAGGAGGGATGGGCTTCTCCGAAGGCGACGAGCGCGTCGACGAACGGCTCGAGCGGCGGCGTCGACATGCCGGCGCCGATGATGCGGGCGACGGCCACGTCGCGATGAGCGATCGCGGTGTTGATGATGGGCACGATGCCGGTTTCCACCACCTTGCGGACGTCGATCCCCGTCGGCGTCCCCTCCCAGTCGAGCGACCCGATCGGAAACGCGGCGTTCCGCCCGACACAGATCTCGCCCATGCGGCGGCTCGTCTCGATCGCCTCGGCCACAGACCTGGCGCCGACGATCCGCGTAACTGCGGGAGAGGCCGCCATCGCCATGCCCCCCAGGCCGTACGTCTCCATGATCGCGGAGTCGCCCACGTCGCGATTGGCGTCGGCGGCGCTGAACCCCGGGAAGTAGCTGCCCGCGACGACGCTCGCCGGCCCCGTGAACCAGCGGTCGCCGAGCCCGGACAGCCGGATCCCGAACTCGACCCCGTTGCGCGCCATGGTGGACACGATCGTGCATC
>JBGPYK010000376.1:0-3592 GCA_041493245.1 Methylomirabilia bacterium
GAGAAGATCGTGGCCGCGTACGCCGAGGCCCACAACATCACGATCGCGGGCGGCCAGGGCGAGATGAAGGGCCAGCTCTTCCGCCTCGGCCACATGGGCTACGCCACCGAGGTCGACGTGATCATCGCGCTGTCGGCGCTGGAGCAGGTTCTCGCCGACTTCGGCCTGCCCGTCGACTTCGGCGCGAGCGTGCGTGCCGCCCAGAAGATTTTCGTCGAGAAGCCGTGAGCCTGCGCCGCTCTCACGCGAGAGCGCGCCGAGCGCGCTGATCGCCGTCACCGTGCCGACGCCGCGTGCGCTCGTGATCAGCATCGACGGGTTTGCCGCTTTCTACTGGCGCGATCCTGCCGTCCACATCCCTACGCTGCGCCGCCTCGCCGAGCGCGGCGTGGTGGCGGCGGGGATGGAGACGGTTTTCCCCAGCACGACGTGGCCGACCCACGTGAGCCTCGTGACGGGCGTCGGACCGAGGGTCCACGGTGTCGTCGGCAACCACGTCCTCAACCGCGCGACCGGCCGGGCCGAGGACCTCACGGGCGATCCCATCTACGACGCGGGCGATCTCGTCCGCGCACCGACCTTCTACGACCGCGCGCACGCCGCGGGCCTCCGCACGGCCGCCGTCGACTGGCCGGCCACCCGGCACGCCGCCTCGCTCGACTTCAACCTGCCCTTCTTCAAGGACCAGGCGGTCTTCGAGACCCACACCTCGCCCGCCGTCTGGCGTGAGCTGACCTCGCTCGGCTACCCGATGGCGCGGCAGGGGGAGTGGGCGCAGCTCCCCAAGCGCTTCCTCAAGGACGCGATGGTCGCCGACGTCGCGGCCCACGTTGTCCACCGCCACGCCCCGGACCTGCTGCTCGTCCACTTCCTCTGCGTCGACAGCCTGCAGCATCTGTACGGCCCGCGCTCCCCCGAGGCCTACTGGGCGATCGAATACGTCGACGAGCGGATCGGCCGCCTCCTCGCGGCGCTTCCCGCCGGCGCCCTCGATCGGACGAACGTGTTCGTCGTCTCCGATCACGGCTTCCTGCCCGTCACGCGCGAGATCCGTCCCAACGTGCGGCTGCGGAAGCTCGGACTGCTCGACGTGGACGGCGAGGGACGGATCGCGCGCGCCGAGGCGCGGGTCGTGATGAACCACGGAGCCGCTTACGCCTACGTGCGTGACGGCGGCGGGCAGGTGCGGATGGTGCGGGACGTCTCGGCCGCGCTCGCGACGCTTCCCGGTGTGGCGGGCATCTGGACGGCTGGCGAGTACGCGACCCTGGGACTGCCGACCCCCGCCGAGCATCCCTGGGTCGGCGATCTCCTGCTTGAGGCGTCGGAGGGCTACCTCTTCGTGGACGACGCGGCGGGAGAGGAGGAGGAGACGGCGCCGCCCCACCACCGCGGAACGCACGGCCAGCGCCCGGGCCATCCTTCGCTCCACGCCTTCTTCTTGGCCGCCGGCCCCGGCGTGCGGCGCGGGCTCGAGCTGGGCGTGATCAGGAGTCGCGACGTCGCGCCCACGCTCGCCTCCACCCTCGGCCTGTCGATGGGCTCGACCGAAGGTCGCCTGCTCGAGGAGATCCTCGCCTAGACTAGCAGGCTGCTGAAAAAGGCCCATCTGCTTCGTTGGCGCCCTTGGCCGCACGCTCAACGTACAGAGAGTACGCCTCGCGTACGGCCGGCGGGCGCCGCCTCGCATCTGGACCTTTTTGAGCAGCCTGCGGGTTTTTCCGCATCCTGCTAGAAGCGGAATTTCAACCCAAACTGAAGGCCGTTGTCGATCAACTCGAAACGATTGTCGTCCTCATGACTCTTTTCGTGCTGAAGGAAATACGTCAAGTGGTACCCGGCGTGCGCCTGTAGGGCCGGCGTGATCGCGTACGTGAGGCTGACGCCCGCGTCGGCATGAGTCTGATTCAGGTACACGGCGCCACCTTCTTGACGGAGACTGTCCACGCGCGGCAGCCCTCCTCCTGACACGTCCGCGGTCAGCGCCCAGCGGTGATCGATCGGATAGATGAATCGAAATCCGACAATGGGGACAGGCAGTTCCTGGCGGTAGAAATCCTCGTGGTTGCCACGCACGACGGCGTCCAAACTCACGTAGCGCACTCCGGCGCTGCCCGTCAGACTCCCGCCATTCGCCAGGGCGAAGAGCACGCGTTCGTAGGCGAGGTTCAGCCAGTTGAATCCGAGACTGCTGGCCACGTGGCCGGGACCATAGAGTTGACCGTTATAGGTAAAGGGGTGGTTGATCGTGGACGAGCGGTTGAGAAAATACTGAAGGTATGTCAGCCGAATCGCGTTCTGAGGCGTGAAGTGGTAACCGAGGCTGGCTTCGAGGACTTCGGAGACGCCCATGCCAAGGTCGCTCTGAAGCCCCAGCCCTGTACCCTTCACGGGCTTTTCTCCGACTCGGACGGACCCGCTCGGCACCCCAACGCGGCCATCGAGGGAGACGTCCCAGCCCGCGAGCAACTCGCGACCACCGCTGGAAGCTCCGGGCGCTGGAGAGGCGGACTCGGGCGACGGCGTGGGCGCGAGTTGGGCGCTTGGGGGCGGGGTGAAGGGGGAAGAGCCGGCGAACGCGCCGCGCGCAACGCCGCACGTCAGCACGGTGGCAACCAATATGATCCACGTCTTCATGACGAGCCTCCCCGACGGCGGGATGCCCCGCTCGTCGCTGATCAGTTTCACGCGGAAACTTCCCCGGCCGCCTCGCGGCGCGGGCGGTGAGAACGGTCAGAGGATCGGAGGTCCTCGGGTGAAGCTCGGGCCGAGCTCGCGCGCGGCGAGAGGGGTTGGCGGGCGGTGCGCGAGAGTCTCGATGACGCACGGGCAGGCATGCGCCAGCACCGGCGGCGCACCGTCGAGCGTGCCGACCGTGGACAGCACGAGCAGGATGACGTCGTCGTGGTCGGCGTCGTCGTAGAGACCCGGGATGTACGTGGGATCCGGAGGACTGGCGTGAGCCAGCGGGCCGAGGCTGGCGACCACGACCAAGGAGGCGAGCGCCAGGATCGAGCGCCACCACATGGCGGCCTCATGATACGCCGCTCACGCCATACGCCGCTCACGCTAAGGCGGCGAGCGTTCGGTCAGTCATGACAACGAGGCGGTCACCCGAAACAGGGCTAGAATGAATGGGTTGTGATGGACTTGAGACTGCTTGCCATACGGCATGGGGAGACGGCGTGGTCCCGCGAGCGACGCTTCGCGGGGTCCCGGGACATCCCCCTCAGCCCCGAGGGCCGGCGCCAGTGCGAGGCGGTGGCCCGGGCGCTCGCGTCGTTGCCTGTCGCGCCCGTCTACGCGAGCCCGCTCGCGCGCGCCCGTGAATCCGCCGAACCGATCGCGGCCGCGCGGGGGCTGACGGTCAGTATCGAGCCCGCCTTCCGAGAGATGGCCTTCGGCGACTGGGAGGGGCTGACGCGGGACGAGGTGGCGCGCCGCTTCCCCGAGGACTACGCGCTTTGGCGGACCGCGCCCGAGCGCTTCGCGCGGCCGGGCAGCGAGCCGCTGGCCGCCGTCGCCGAGCGGGTGGCGGGCGGGCTCGCCGAGCTGCGGGCGACGCACGCGCAGGAGACGGTGATCCTCGTCA
>JBGPYK010000433.1:0-3211 GCA_041493245.1 Methylomirabilia bacterium
GGCGGCGCCCGCCGGCCGCACGCGAGGCGTACTCCCTGTACGTTGAGCGTGCGGCCAAGGGCGCCAACGAAGCAGATGGGCCTTTTTCAGCAGCCTGCATTCCCGATTCGCGATCCAACGAAACAGCCGGACAGAGTGGGAATGGCTCGCCGGTGATCGGAGCGAAGACAGCTGTGGTCAGAGGACGCCGTCCGCCCGCCTCCCGCCGTGTCACCGTTCGACTCGCGCGTCGCTCGTTCACGAATCCTCTGGGCTGGGCACCAGTAGCGCTTCGCACACCCGCGCCGGCGTGATGGGCAGCGCGGTGATTCCGACGCGGGCGTCGCGAAGCGCGTCGCACACGGCGTTGGCGATGGCCCCGCCGAGGCCGGGATTGCCGCATTCCCCGAGGCCGCGCAGGCCGAGCGGGTTGGTCGTGGCCGCCACTTCCTGGTAGTAGCTGTCCACGGGCGGGACGTCGGGGGCGTACGGGAGCGCGTAATCCATCAGCGTGCCGGAGAGGAGCTGGCCTTCGCCGTCGTAGTCGAGACTCTCGTAGAGCGTGTTGCCGATGCCGAAGGCCACCCCGCCGACGAGCTGGCCCTCGACGAGCGCCGGGTTGACGGCCCGCCCCACGTCGGCGCCAACGACGACGTGGCGGAGGCGCACGATCCCCGTCTCCGGGTCCACGTCGAGGACGACGCCAACGGCACCGCCCGCGTAGGTGGTCTTGGGCACGTTGAACGACGCGCCCGCGGCGAGCCGCCGCTCGGCGGCCAGCTCGGCCACAGTGACTCGCCGGCCGGCAGCGGTGAGCACGCCCGCGGTGTACGTGACCTCTGCCTCTTGCACGCCGAGCCTCGCGGCCGCGCGCGTCCGGGCCTCGGCGATGAGCTTGATCGCGGCCATGTGAGCCGCGTTCCCCGCCGTGACCGTCGCCCGCGAGCCATACGTCCCCACCCCGCTCTCCATGGCCGCGGTGTCGGCGTGACGCACCTCGAAGCGGTCGGCCGGCAGTGCCAAGGCCTCGCCCAGGATCTGAGCCAGCACCGTCTCGAGCCCAGGGCCCATCGACGAGGCTCCGGTGTCGACCGTGAAGCGCCCGTCGACCCGCGCCTCGATGTGCGCCGTCTCGAACGGTCCGAGCCCCGTTTTCTCCACGTACACCGCGAGCCCGATCCCCCGCCGAGGACCGGGCTGGCGATTCTGGAGCACCTGCGCGGCGCGCGCGCCGGCGTAGTCCATACGCTCCAGCAGCTCGTCGAAGAGTGCGGGGAAATCGCCCGAGTCGTAGACGGTGTTGGCGCCGAAGGATGTGGTGCCGCAATCGTAGGGCATCTCCGCGGAGCGGATCAGGTTCCGGCGACGGATCTCAACCGGGTCCAGACCGAGGCGCGCGGCCCCCATGTCCATCAACCGCTCGCGGACGAAGTTGCACTCGGGGCGTCCCGGGGAGCGCAGCGTGCCCACCGGCGTCTTGTTCGTCACCACCGACCAGAGGTCGCACCAGTAATTCGGGACGCGGTAGGGTCCGGGGAAGAGCGCGGCCCCGAATTCCGACGGCACGAGCCCTGCCGTACGCACGTAGGCGCCGATGTCGGCGCGGATGAAGGCGCGCAGACCGACGATGCGGCCATTCGCGTCGAATCCGATCTCCGCCTCGTACTCGACCTCGCGCGCGTGATTGGTGGCCATCAGGCTCTCGCGCCGATCCTCGATGAAGCGCACCGGCCGCCCGAGCTTCATCGCGGCCAGCGGCACCAGGATGTCCTCGGGATACAGCTCGCCGCGCGCGCCGAATCCCCCGCCCACGTCCACCTCGGTGAGGCGGAGCGCCCCGACGGGCAGGCCGAAGATCGGCGCCAGGATGTTCCGGTTGATGTGGATGCACTTGGTCGAGCCGAGCAGGTGTAGCTCCCCGCCCTTCGGGTCCGGGGGGACGGCCACCAGCCCCCGCGTCTCCAGCGCGGCCGCCGTCTGGCGCGGATAGCTGAAGCGTTCGCGGATGACCAGATGCGCGCTGGCGAGCGCCCGGTCGGCGTCGCCCACGCGCATCGAGATGACGGCGACGTTGTTCGATGCCGTTCCCGAAAAGAGTCGCGGCGCGCCGGGCTCGAGCGCCGCGACCACGGAGGCGCACACCGGCAGCGGGTCGTAGACGACGTCGAGCCTGCCCAGCGCGTCCTCGGCGACGTAACGGTCCTCGGCTACCACGAGAGCCACGGGCTCGCCGACGTACCGGACCACGTCGCGCGCGATGGCCCTTTGCAAGTATCGTTCGGTGCCCGGCGGTGCCGGCACGCGGTTCGGGATGATCGCGGTCTCGGGCACGTCGGCCGCGGTGATGACGGCGTGAACGCCGGGCAGCTCGAGCGCGCCCTTGGCGTCGATGGACACGAGGCGCGCGTGGGCGTGGCGCGATCTGAAAACGGCCGCGTGCAGCATGCCGGGGACGCTGACGTCCGCGACGAAGCGGCCCGCCCCCGCCACCAGCCGGTCGCCGCCGATCTTGAAGTGCGCCGCGCCAATCATGAGCTCTCGCTCTCCACTGTTCTCCCCCCGGGGTCCAGGCTGGCTTCCCGATACACCGCCGGTGGCAGGCGCGTCAAGCGGATTGACACCTCCTCGCGATCGGTGCTAAGTGTTGCGCTCACCTTCAGCAGGCCCGCACAGGGCGCGAGGAGGCCGGACGCGAGCCATGTTGTGGAAAAAGCGGCCGAAGTCGCAGCGCCGGAACGACGACTTCAGTGCGTACATCGACGAGGGCTCGGAGATCGAGGGGACCTACACGTTCAGCGGCACCGTCATGCTGAACGGCAAGTTCAAGGGCCACATCCAGACGACCGACACCCTCGTCATCGGTGACAAGGGCGTCGTCAACGCGACCATCAGCGCCGGCGCCGTGCTGATCAGCGGCGAGGTCGTAGGCAACGTGCTCGCCACCGAGCGCGTGGAGCTGCGCGCGACCGCCCGCGTCTTCGGCGACGTCGAGGCGCCCGTCGTGGTCGTGGAGGAAGGCGTGCTCTTCGAGGGCCACTGCCGGATGACGAAGGTGAGGCCGACCGAGCCCGTGGCGAACACCCGGGAGGCTCGCGACCTGTCAGTCGTGAGTCTTAAACGTTAGGGGGGCGACCCCCCTAACGACCCCCAGCGGACAACCGTGCGCGGGGGCGAGACGCCGCCATCGACCTCCGTTCTCATCAGCCGGGCACTACTAGCGAGATGCGGAAAA
>JBGPYK010000265.1:0-4470 GCA_041493245.1 Methylomirabilia bacterium
GGCAACGAGCGGATGATCGCCAAGGCGCTCACGCTGCCCGCGGACGGGCTCATCCTCGACCTCGAGGACGCCGTGCCGCCGGACCGCAAGGCGGCGACGCGGCCGATCGTCCACCGTTGGCTCGAGACGCTCGACTTCGGCCCGCGCGAGCGGTGGGTGCGGATGAACCCCATCGCGACCGGGCTGGGCCGGGCCGATCTCGAGGAGACGATCGCGGGGCGGCCTGACGGCTACGTCGTCCCCAAGCCGCGCCACGCGGGCGACGTCCGGGAGGTCGCCCACCTGCTCGACCGCCTCGAACACCGTCACGGGATCCCGAACGGGACGACGCGTTTGGTCGTCATCGCCACCGAGACCCCCGAGGGCCTCCTTAACATCCGCGAGATCGTGGCCGCGAGCCTCCGCATCGCCGCCGTCTCGTGGGGGATCGAGGACCTCGGCGCCGCCATGACGCTCGGCCGCGTCCGCGACGCCGACGGCCGCTACCTGGACGTGCCCCGCTACGCGCGCACGATGTGCGCGGTGGCGGCCGCGGCGGCGGGCGTGGAGTGGCTCGACACCGTCTACACCGACCTCGCCGACCTCGAGGGACTGCGGCGCGAGTGCGAGGACGCGGTCGCGATGGGCTTCACGGGAAAGATCTCCATCCATCCCGGCCAGATCGCGGTCATCAACGCCGCGTTCACGCCCGCGCCCGACGTGACCGAAGAGGCGCGCGCGCTCATCGCCGCCTTCGCGGAGCACCGGGCGCGGGGCGTCTACGCCTTCAGCTTCAAGGGCCAGATGGTCGACGCCCCGCACCTGACCCGCGCGCTGAAGATCGTCGCGCGCGCCGGTGACGGCCTCCCGCCCGGCGCCTGAGCCTCGCCGTGCAGGCGATGCAACTCGAGCGGCCGGCGGCGATCGGCGAGTCGCCGCTGAAGGCCGTGGAGCGACCAGTTCCCGAGCCGGAACCGGGCGCGCTGCTCGTCCGCGTGAGCGCCTGCGGGATCTGTCGCACGGACCTCCACATCGTCGAAGGTGAGCTGCCCCTGGTGCGCTCGCCCATCGTCCTCGGCCATCAGGTGGTTGGGCGCGTGGAGCGCGTCGGCGCGGGCGTTACGCGCGCGCGGGTCGGCGACCGGGTGGGGATCGCCTGGCTCCGGTGGACGTGCGGGGCGTGCGGCTTCTGCCGGAGCGACCGCGAGAACCTCTGCGAGCGCGCCCGGTTCACGGGCTACCACGCGGACGGCGGATACGCGGAGTACGCCGTGGTGCCGGCCGACTTCGCGTACCCGATCCCCGAAACCTTCAGCGACGCCGAAGCGGCGCCGCTGCTGTGCGCGGGGATCATCGGCTACCGGGCGCTGCGGCTCGCCGAGGTCCCGGACGGCGGCACGCTGGGGATCTACGGCTTCGGGTCCTCTGCGCACATCACGCTGCAGGTCGCGCGCTCGCGGGGCGCCGAAGTGTTCGTCTGCACGCGCGAGGCGAGCCACCGCGCGCTCGCCCTGTCGCTCGGCGCGGCGTGGGCGGGCAACGTCGCGGACGCGATGCCGCGGCCCGCCGCCGGCATCATCGTCTTCGCGCCGGCGGGCGAGATCGTGCCGATCGCGCTCGCGAACCTCGCCCCCGGCGGCACGCTCGCGCTCGCAGGCATCTACATGACGCCGTTGCCGTCGATGGACTACGCGCGAGTCTACGGCGAGCGGACGATCCGCAGCGTGACGGCCAACACGCGGGCCGACGGGCAAGAACTGCTCGCGGCGGCCGCGCGGATTCCCATCCGTCCCGCGGTCACGACGTTCGCCCTGGCGGACGCTAACCGCGCGCTCCAACTCCTGAAACGCGGCGACATCCGAGGCTCGGGGGTGCTCGTCACGGCGGGCGCGTCCGGCGTATGATGACCGGACTAGGCTGCTGAAAAAGACCCATCTGCTTCGTTGGCGCCCGTGGCCGCACGCTCAACGTACAGGGAGTACGCCTCGCGTGCGGCCAGCGGGCGCCGCCTCGCATCTGGATCTTTTTGAGCAGCCTGCTTGGGAGGTGCGTTGATGGCAATGAGCGACGCGGGTGATTTCGTGAAGCGGGCGCTGCGCGTGCTGCCGGGCGGCGTGCTCGGCAGTCACCGGAGCGGCGAGGGGCTGGAGCTCGTGGTGAAAGAGGGCCGGGGCGCGTATCTGTGGGACACGGGCGGCCGCCGGTACATCGATTACCTGCTCGGCTCGGGCCCGATGGTCCTTGGCCACGCCCATCCGACGGTCCTCGCCGCGGTGGAGCGGTACCTGGGCCGCGGGACGACGTACATGCTCCTCAACGAGCCGATCATCGAATTGGCGGAGGAGATCGTGCGCGCGCTACCGTGTGCCGAGCAGGTGAGGTTTACTTCGACCGGCTCAGAGGCGACGTTCTTCGCGCTCCGCGTCGCGCGGGCCCATCGCGGGCGTGACAAGGTGCTCAAGTTCGAGGGCGGCTTCCACGGGACCCACGACTATGCGCTCATGAGCGTCAGCCCCCGCTCGCCGAAGGCGTTCCCGGCGGCCCTCCCGGACTCCGCGGGGATCCCCCACGCCGTCGGCGAAGAGGTGCTCGTCGCGCCGTACAACGACCTCGCGACGACGGAGGCGCTGATCGCGACCCATCACCACGACCTGGCGGCCGTGATCGTCGAGCCCTACCAGCGCGTCATCCCGCCGGCGCCCGGCTTCTTGCAGGGGCTGCGCGACGTAACTCGGCGCTACGGCGTGCTCCTGGTCTTCGACGAGATCGTGACGGGGTTCCGCCTGGCCTACGGTGGCGCTCAGGAGTACTACGGCGTCGTTCCCGACATCGCGGCACTCGGCAAGATCATCGCGGGCGGGTTCCCGCTCGGCGCCGTCTGCGCCTCGGCCGACATCATGCGCCACTTCGATCCCGCGCTGGAAGGAACGCCGGACTACGTGTGGCAGGCGGGCACGCTGAACGGCAACCCCATCTCGGCCGCGGCCGGGCTCGCGACGCTCGCCGAGCTGCGCAAGCCCGGGAGCTACGAGCGCCTGCACGCGACCGGAGCGCGCCTGCGCGACGGGTTGCGGGAGGCGGCGCGGCGTCACGGCCTGCCCGCGCAGGTCTGCGGCGAGCCGCCGGTCTTCGACATCATCTTCACCGACCGCGAGATCGTGGACTATCGCGCCACGCTCACCGCCGACCGCGCGCGCATCCGGCTCTTCAACGAGGCGTGCCTGCGCCGCGGTGTCGTGAAGGCCGTGAACAAGATCTACGTCTCGCTGGCGCACACGGACACCGACATCGCGGAGACGCTGCAGGTGTTCGATGACGCGCTCGCCGAGGTGGCGAGAGTCACCGCCGCATAGCGCGCTGCGCCGTGAGGGGCTTGACGCCTCGCCCTCGAGGGGTACACTCGGAGTTGCGGTGACGCGGAATGGATCCGCGAGCCGCCGTGGTCACTCGAACCAGGAGGTGTCGATGGATCAAACGCCACCGGACTTCGTGACCGCGCCGTTCGGGGTCTGCTAGCGACGCCGGCCGGCGCCCAGCGTTCGAGGCATCACCGAGGCCCCGGCTGATGCCGGGGCGCGCGGCCTTGAGCCCGCGCAATCAGTCAAAAGGGGGAGGCCGTGGGCGGGGACGCCCGCTCACGCCCCCTGCATGGTCCCGCCTGCCCGACGTTTGTAAAATCCGGAGCGCTCTGTCCCATTGATCACCGATCTCTTCGCCGCCGTTTCCGGCTTCCCCGTCGACGCGCTGAGCGAGGTCGTGCCACCGGCGTGTCGCCGGCCGTCGTCCGGACCGCCCCTCGTCACCGCTGTCGGCGTCGGAGAAGTCCTGCTCGAGTTCCCCGAGTGGCGACCACGGGTCCCCGTCCGCCACGTGGTGCCGTCGCTCAGCGTCCTCGCCGACATCGACTATGCGATGCGCTTCGAGGTGTCGACGGAAATCGACGGGACGTGGTCACCGTGGGTCGGCACGGTGGGGATCGGCCCGGCCGAGTTCCCGTCGCTGCCGGCGGCGACCGACGCCCTCGCCACCGAGGTCGACCTCTTTACGTCGGGAGCATCCCTCGAACGGCTCCGGCTCCGCATCCGCGTGCGCGCCGCCGACCCGAGCGCCCTACTCGCCGCCCCGTGGATCGCGACCCTCTCGGCGTGTGACCTCGGCTCCCTCGCGCCCGAGGGGAGCACGGTCTCGACGCCCCGGCTGCCCGTGCCGACGCGGAGCCAGATGGAAGAGCCCGCGGAGATCGCGCGCCGGATCTGCTCGCCCACGAGTGTGGCGATGGTCCTCGACTACTGGGGGGCCGAGCCGGCGCTCGGCCCGCTCGCGGCGGAGATGTTCCACGCGGGGCTCGAGTCCTATGGCGTGTGGCCCGCCGCCATCCGCGCCGCGGGACGCCGCGGCCTGGCCGGCTATCTCCTGCGCTTCCCCGACTGGGCGTCGGCGGCGTGGTGCCTCGAGCGCAAGCTGCCGGTCATCGCCTCGCTGCGATACGCC
>JBGPYK010000423.1:0-3300 GCA_041493245.1 Methylomirabilia bacterium
CCCACACCGTACGAGATCCGCCGCACCGTGAACGAGGCGCGCGCGCCCTCACCGCGCTTGCGGATGACCACGCCCTCGAAGGCCTGCATCCGTTCCTTCTCACCCTCGATGACCTTTACCTGCACGCGTACGGTATCGCCCGGGTCGAACCCGCCGCGGTCCTTCTTGAGCTGTCCGGCTTCCACCAAGCGAATCGCGTCCATGACCTCGTCCCCTTTTCTCTCGCGGCCGCTCCGGCTACGCCGGTCGCTCCCCGCGTCCGAATCCTTCCACCAGCTTCCGCTCCTCGGCCGTCAGCGCGGCCTCGCCCAGCAGGTCTGGCCGCGCGCGCCACGTCCGCCACAGGGCCTGCACGCGGCGCCACCGCGCGATCCGCGCGTGGTCGCCGGACAGGAGCACCGCGGGCACGTGGGCGCCGCGGAACTCCTCGGGCCGCGTGTACTGCGGAGGCTCCAGCAGGCCGTCCGCGAAGGACTCCCGTTCGGCGGCGCCCTCGCCCCCCAGCACGCCGGGGACGACCCGGATGACGGCGTCGGCCACGACGAGGGCGGGCAGCTCGCCTCCCGTCAGGACGTAGTCGCCGATCGAGAGCGCGTCGTCGGCCAGGCACTCGCTGACGCGCTCGTCGACGCCTTCGTAGCGCCCGGCGAGCAGGATCAGGTGCTTCTCGGCGGCCAGCTCCCACGCGATGCGCTGGGTGAACACGCGGCCGCGCGGGTCCATCAGGATGACGCGGGCCACGTCCGTCCGCAGCGCGTCGACGGCGGCGAAGAGCGGCTCGGGTTTGAGGATCATCCCGCTGCCGCCACCGAACGTGTAGTCGTCCGTCACGCGGTGCTTGCCGCCCGCATAGTCTCGGAGATTCGCCACCCGGATGTCAACGAGCCCCCGGGCGCGCGCCCGCCCGATCATCGACTCCGAGAGCGCCGGCTCGACGATCCCCGGAAACAGCGTGACAATATCGATCCTCATCACAACCGCGCAGGCCGATCAAAAGGGCTCAGATGCTAGGCGGCGAGGAGTTCCCGACTGAGGCGTAGGCCGCCTACGCCTCAGGGAGGGAACGACGAGCCAACGACGCAGATGGGCCCTTTTCATCGGCCTGCTACAGGTCCAGAAGACCTTCGGGGGGACGGATCACCACCCGGCCCGCCGCGACGTCGACGTCGACGACAATGTCGGGTACGGCCGGGATCAGATGCTCCCGCCCGTCGCCCGCCACGACCCACAGGTCCTGCGCCGCGGATCGCTCGACGCCGGTCATCCGGCCGACCAGCCGGCCGTCCTCGGTCGTGACCCGCGCGCCCTCGAGCTGCCAGGGATAAAAGCTCCCCGGAGGCGGCGGCAGGGCCTCCCCACGGGGGAGGCCGATCAGGTGCCCGACCAGCGCCTGGGCCTCGGTCGCCGACCCGCAGCCGGCAAACGACACGATGAGCGCATCGCCGTGGCGCCGTGCTGCGGTGATGCGACGCGGCTCTCGTCCATCCCGCGTCGCATCCCACAGCACGCACTCGGTCACGCGCTCGAACCGCTCGGGATGGTCCGTGAGCGGCCTCACGCGGACCTCACCGCGCAGGCCGTGTACCCGCGCGATCTCGCCGATGGCCACCAGGTCATCCGTATCTTTCGGAAGCGCCTGCGTCACGTCAGGATGGCGGCGCGTTCGCCATCAGCTTCTTCACGGTGTTCGACGGTTGCGCGCCCTTCGCGATCCACGCCTGCGCCTTGTCACGGTCGATCTTCACCGTCGGCGGCGTGGTCAGCGGGTTGTAGTGCCCGATGATCTCGATGAAGCGGCCGTCGCGCGGCGAGCGCGAATCCGCCACCACGACGCGGTAGGACGGCCGCCGCGTCGACCCTGTCCGTCTCAGTCGAATCGAAACTGCCACGTGGTCACCCCCTGAGTGTCGGAAAGCCCGGCAGCTTCATGCGCGGGACCTTTCCCTCGAGTCCTTTGAACTGCTTCATCATCTTCCTGAGCTGCGCGTACTGCTTGAGCAGACGGTTGACGTCCGGCACACCGGTGCCGCTGCCCCGGGCGATCCGCTGGCGCCGGCTGCCGTTGATGATCTCGGGATGGCGGCGCTCGGCCGGCGTCATCGACGCGATGATGGCGTCGAAGCGGCCGAGGCTGGCCTGCTCGGCGTCCAGCTCCTTGGGCGCGCCCTTGAACATCTTGCCGAGACCGGGGAGCATTCCCATGATCTGATCGAGCGGGCCCATCTTCCGGAGCTGCGTGAGCTGGTCGCGGAAGTCCTCGAGCGTGAAGGCGTCTTCGCGGAGCTTGCGGACCATCTCCTCGGCCGTCTTCTGGTCGACGGCCTCCTGCGCCTTTTCCACGAGCGTCAGCACGTCGCCCATGCCGAGGATCCGCGAGGCGACGCGATCGGGATGGAATGGCTCGAACGCCTCCGGCTTTTCCCCCACGCCCACGAAGGCGATGGGGCGCCCCGTGACGTGGCGGACGGACAGGGCGGCGCCGCCCCGCGCGTCGCCGTCCATCTTGGTGAGGACGACGGCGTCGATGCCCACGGCCTGGTTGAACTTGTCGGCCACCGTCACGGCGTCTTGCCCTGTCATCGCGTCGACGATGAGGAGGATGTGATGCGGCTTGATCTCGCTCCGGATCGCCCGCAGCTCGTCCAGCATCACCTCGTCGACGTGCAGGCGCCCGGCCGTGTCGAGGATCAGCGGCGTCAGCCCGCGTGCCGCCGCCTCGTCGCGCGCGGCGCGGCAGATCTCGAGGGGCTTCTGGCCGGCGTCACCGACGACGGGGACGCCGATCTGGGCGCCCAGCGTCCGGAGCTGCTCCTGCGCGGCCGGACGGTAGGTGTCGGCAGCGGCCAGGATCGGATGCTGTCCCTGCTTGGTGTAGAGGCGCGCGAGCTTGGCCGCCGTCGTGGTCTTACCCGAGCCCTGCAGCCCGATGAGCATGACGATCGTCGGGGGATGGGACGCGGGAGCCAGGCGGTGGCCGCTGCCGCCGAGCAGCTCCACCAGCTCGGTGTGGACGACCTTCACGACCTGCTGGGCGGGCGTCAGCGAGCTGAGGACCTCGTGCCCGACCGCCTTCTCCTTGACGCGATCGATGAAGGCGCGGACCACCTTGAAGTTGACGTCCGCTTCCAGGAGCGCCACGCGGACCTCGCGCAGCGCCTCTTGGATGTTGTCCTCCGTCAGCCGGCCCCGGCTGCCCAGGCGGTCGAAGACGTTCTGCAGGCGCGTGCTCAGGGAGTCGAACATGGAAACCTAGATATTACGCAAACATGCCTCAGATTTCAAATGTCGGTCCCGGGACGG
>JBGPYK010000464.1:0-2974 GCA_041493245.1 Methylomirabilia bacterium
CCTTGAGACGGCGCTCGCCGGCGCCGAAGGGCGAGAAGCGATCGCCGCGCCGCCGCGCGCGCACCGTGAGCCGCGCGGGCACCGCCGCGGCGTCGAAGGCGACGCGAGTGCGCGCGCGCGGCACCGCGTAGCCCGCCGTCGAGACGACGCGCGCCTCCAGCACGCACCCGATCTCCGG
The DNA here is from genome assembly GCA_041493245.1 of Methylomirabilia bacterium. GTDB lineage: Bacteria > Methylomirabilota > Methylomirabilia > Rokubacteriales > CSP1-6 > DATHGT01. The sequence goes on from JBGPYK010000464.1 coordinate 179, forward strand.
CAGCTCCACGTGCCCGGGCACCGTCAACTCCCGCTCCGGCCACGGGCGCGCGAGCGCAACGGCCAGACGGATGCGGCCGCAGCTCACCTCGACGGTCACGCCGCCCAGGCGGAACGGGCGGCGCGGCGGCGGCACGGCGAGCACGCGGGCCAGGCCTCGGTGGGCCCACGCGCGGAGCGGCGCGCGACTGCCGAGGCGCGCGGCCGCCTGGCGCAGGACCTCCGCCGCGACCTGGCGCGGCAGCTCCCCGAGCGCCGCGTGCTCGAGGACGACGGCGCCGTCCGCGCTCACCGCGAGCCGGTCCAGCTCCCGCGCGGCAATGCGCTCGATCGCCTCGACCGTGTCGCGGCACAGGCGGCCGACGCGGGTGAGCGTCTGGACGAGGTCGGCGCTGTACCCGCCGCCCAGGAGCGGCAGCAGCTCGTGGCGGATCCTGTTGCGCAGGAACTTCGGGTCGCGGTTCGACGGGTCCTCGATCCACGGCTGCTCCATCGCTCTCAGGGCAACGACGATCTGCGGACGGCGCAGGTCCAGGAGCGGCCGGATGATCCGGCCCCGCACGGCCGGGATCCCCGCGAGCCCGCGCACGCCGGCGCCCCCGAGCATCCGCATCAGGACGGTCTCGGCCTGATCGTCCGTGGTGTGGCCGACCGCGATGCGATCGGCACCGAGGCGCGTGGCGTGCGCTTCGAGGGCGGCGTAGCGGGCGGCGCGCGCGGCGGCCTCGACCGAGCCGCCCGGCGCCACGGTGACCCGCGCCACGTCGACGGCGACGCCGAGACGCGCGGCGAGCTGGCGCACGAACTCGGCATCGCGGTGGGAATCGGGACGGAGCCCGTGGTCGACGTGCAGGACGTGCAGGCGCAGGGACAGCTCGGGGGCCAGCGCGATCAGGATGCGGAGGAGCGCGACGGAGTCGGCGCCGCCGGAGACGGCCACCAAGACGGATTCGCCGCCCGCAAGCATCGCGTGGCGGCGAATGGTGGACCGAACGGCCTCGAGCAGGTCGAGACCCGGCAGCGGCCTATCCCCCCTGGAGCCCCACCCAGACCTCGCCGTCCTCGAAGTGCTCCTTCTTCCAGACGGGCACGGTGCGCTTGAGGGTGTCGATGGCGTACGTGCAGGCCTCGAAGGCGTCCTGGCGGTGGGCGGCGGACACGGCGACGAGGACGCTCGATTCGCCGATCTCCAGGCGTCCGATGCGATGCAGGAGGGCCACGCGCTTGACGCCCGCCCAGCGCGCGCGCACGGTCTCGCCGATCTCCCGCATCTTGGCCTCGGCCATGGGCGCGTGCGCCTCGTACTCGAGGAACTTCACGGGCCGCCCTGCCGTCTCGTTCCGGACGACGCCCGAGAAGATCACGATCCCGCCGGCGCCGGCATCGTCGACCTCGGCAGCGATCGCGTCAGGTGAGAGCGGCTCGCCGACGACCCGGTACACGTCGCCGCCGCTCCCGCCGCTCACCGGCGGAAACAGGCACAACTCGTCGCTGGGGCTCAGGCGGTGCTGGGGACCAACGTACTCGTTGCCGACGGCGAACAGCGTGAACGGACGGTACGGCGACAGCGCGGGGTGGCGATCGACCACGGCCGACCAGGCGGTCTCGACCGTGCCCCCCTCGGGGAGGTCGACTTCGAGCCGCTCCCGCCCGGCCACCTCACGGTACCGGGCGAAGAGACGGACTCCGACGCGCACGGCCGTTATGAGGCTAGAAGCGGTGGGACTGACCGCAGCCGCAGCTCGACTTCACGTTCGGGTTCTTGATCGCGAAGCCCGCCCCCATCATGTTGTTGTCGACGAAGTCGATCTCGCTGCCGGCGAGGTACGGCGCGCTGTGCTGGTCGATGAAGACCTTGATACCCTCGGCCGCCTCGATGACGTTGTCATCGGCCGCCTGCTCGTCCTCCCAGCCCAGCTCGTAGGACATGCCGGAGCAGCCGCCGCCGACTACGCGGACGCGGAGAGCCCACTCGGGCTTGCCCTCCTCGAGGCGCAGCTCCCCAACCTTCTTCGCCGCGATTTCCGTGAGCGTGACCATTCAGTCCTCCTGTCCAGCCACTGTCTGAATTGATTGACGTTCGTGGGGGTTTGGGGGCCGCGCCTCGGGGCCCCCAACCCGATCAACCCGATCGTATCACAGGATGCCGCCGGCCGGGAGCAGCGTGAGGTCCTCGAGCGTCGCCCCAGGGGGCAGCGTCACCATCAGCAGCACGACGCGGGCCACCGTGTCGGGCGTGAGCATCCGCGCGCGATCGGGGCCGCCGGGGACGGCGTCCCAGAGCGGCGTATCGACGGCCCCAGGGGAAATGACGCCCACGCGCACCCCGTCGGCCCGCAGCTCCTCGGCGAGGGCGCGGCTCCAGGCCACCACCCCAGCCTTCGTGGCGGCGTACGCGGCCGCCCCCGCGATGGGCCGGCTCGCAGCCACCGAGGCCACGTTGACGATGGTCCCGCTCCGCCGGCGGAGCATCGAGGGGAGCACGGCGCGGCAGCAGACCATCACGGCTCTCAGATTCACGGCGAGCATCGCGTCCCAGTCCCCGGGCTTGGCGCCGGCGACGGGGCCGAAGGCGGCGACACCGGCGGCGTTGACGAGGATGTCGACGGGCCCGAGCTGGCCAACCGTCTCGTCGACGAGGGCCTCCACCTGCGCATCCTGGCTCACGTCGGTCGGGACCGCCAGCGCGCGGCCGCCGGCGTTGCGGATGGCCTCGGCCACGGCCGCCACCTCCGCGCGCGTGCGCGCGGCCAGGGCCACGGCCGCGCCCTCGCGGGCGAGCGCCTGCGCCACCGCG
>JBGPYK010000248.1:0-4751 GCA_041493245.1 Methylomirabilia bacterium
CGACGGGTCACCGCGCGACCTCGAAGCGGAGGCGACCGATGAGCTGCCCGGAGTCCGTGACGACGTCGACGGACCACCGTCCCGACGGATCGGAAGGCACCACGGTCTTTCGCGAGAACGTGCGGAAGCCCTCGCGGCGGCCGCCGTGGACAGGCGAGAGCCGGACCACGCTCACCACCCGCCCCTCACGACGCCACACGTGGGCGATCGGCTGTCGCAGCCCCGCGGGCGCGTAGACCGCGGTGAAGGCGACGAGACCGCGCAGGTCCTCCGCGCTGATCGTGGACCCCAACGGCTCCACGGGCTCGCCTTCGGCAACGGTACGCGCCACGACCGCGCGCGCCAGGAACAACGGCACCGGCGGGATCCAGGCGCGCACCGCCAGCACGAGGCCTGCCGCTGCGGCTCCCACCACGGCCGTCACGCGGAGCGCCCGGCGCCACGGCCAGCGACGGCTGCGCCGCAGCGCGGGCGACAGCGCGACCACGGCGATCCAGGCGCTCACCGGCAGCGCCCACAGCGGCGGCACGCCGACCAGCGGCAGCGCGACGTTCAACGCCGCGAAGAGGGAGACGAGGAAGAAGACGTCGGTGACCCACGGCAGCCACTCCACCGCCGCCCGGTACCACGGATCGAACGTCGCGAGCAGCGCCAGCGCCACGAGGAGCAGGAGGAAGACGACGTTGGCGGACCCGACGGTCGTGCTCGCCCAGTAAGCCGGGATGAGGAAGAGCAGCACGCCGTGGTAGAGGGTCTGGATCGTGTAGTCGGCCGCATCGAGTGCGAGGCGGCCGGCCCGCGTCGCCTGGAACCCCTCGCGGACCTGCATCGAGAGCGCGACCAGGAGCCACAGGAGCAACAGGTAGCCGATGATCCATCGGACGTGGGGCAGCTCGCGGCGGAAGACGAAGAGCGTCAGCAGCCCGCCGAGGAGCGAGGAGAGGGAGATGCCCCACCGGCGAGCCCAGGCGAGCGCCCGCTTCACCCCGACGCGGTCGGAGTCGGTGGCAGCATCCCAGCGATCCGCCGAGCCACCGCGTCCTGCCGCAGCATGCCGATGCAGTCCAGCACGTCCTGCGCGGCCCGGCGAGTCCGGAGGTGGGCGGCCACCAGATCGAGGGCGGTCGAGCGCACCTCGGTATCGAGCGTGCAGATCTCGCGCAGGACGCGCGCGATGGACGCGTCGCCGGCGGCCACCCGGAGGATGACGTCCACATACTCGGTGGTCGCGCCTTCGAGCATGTCCCTACTTGACCCTGGCTCCCGCCGGAAGATCGCGATCGAGCGTCAGCACGCCGAGCGCGCCGCCCGCCGAGCCGGCCAGGAGCATCCCGTTGGACTCGACGCCCATCAGCTTGGCGGGCTCGAGGTTCGCCACCACCACGACCTTCTTGCCCACGAGGTCGGCGGGCGCGTAATGTTCCGCGATCCCGGCCACGATCGTCCGTTGCTCGTCGCCCAGCGAGACGGTCAGCTTCAGGAGCTTCTTGGATTTCGGCACCGGCTCGGCGGCCACGACCTCGGCCACGCGCAGGTCGATCTTCCCGAAGTCCATTATTGTAACGGGTGCGGCGAGGCCGGCTTCTGCCGAGGGTGGCGTGCTGTGGGCAGGCTTCTTGTCGTCGATACGGGGGAAGAGCCCGGACAGCCTCGCGACCACCGTGCCGGCGTCGAGGCCGCCCCATGCGGCGTCGGACAGGCGGGGCTCCGCCGTCAGGCTGAGCGCGGTCCTGATCTTCCCCGCCGCGTCGGGCAGGAACGGGTCCAGGACGAAGCCGAGGCAGCGAAGCGCCTGACCCAGCTCGTTCAGCACCGTCCGCAGGCGTCCCTGCTTCGCCGGGTCCTTGGCGAGCGCCCACGGCTGCTCGGTGTCGACGTAGCGGTTCAGCACGCTGACGAACTCCCAGATGCTCGCCAGCGCACGCTGGAATGCGAACCCGTCCATCGCCGCTTCGACGTCGCTCTGGGCCTTTCGCCAGGCGTCGGCGAGACCGCGCTCGGCCGTCGCCGGCTCGCCGGGGGCGGGCAGACGACCACCATCGAAGCCCGCGAGCAGCGTCGTCGCGCGCGAGACGAAGTTGCCGAGGTCGTTGGCGAGGTCGGCGTTGAGCCGGGCGACGAACGCTTCCTCGGAGAAGTCGGCGTCGAGCCCGAAGACCATCTCGCGCATCACGAAGTAGCGGAACGCGTCGTTGCCGTACTTGTCCTTCAGTGCGAGGGCCTCGACCACGTTGCCGATGGACTTCGACATCTTGCCGCCGCCGAGGCCCCAGTAGCCGTGGACGTTGAGGTGCCGGAACACGTCCAGGCCGGCCGCCTTGAGCATGCAGGGCCAGTAGATGGCGTGAGGCTTGAGGATGTCCTTGCCGATGAGGTGCTGGACGTGGCCCCAGCGCTCCTTGAATCCCGGCGCGTCTGGATAGCCGATCCCCGAGACGTAGTTGATCAACGCGTCGAACCACACGTAGGTCACGTACCGGTCGTCGAAGGGCAGCGGGATGCCCCACTCGAGCCGGGTGCGCGGACGGCTGATGGATAAATCTTGTAATGGATCGCGCAGGAAGCCGAGGACCTCGTTCCGGTACCGCTCGGGACGGATCAGGTCCGGGTTCTTCTGGATGTGGTCGACCAACCACCCCTGGTACTGCGACATCCGGAAGAAGTAGTTTTCTTCTTCGATGTAGGTCAGCGGCGTCCGATGGTCCGGACACTGGCCGTCGACGATTTCCTTCTCGGTGTAGAACCGCTCGCAGCCGAAGCAGTACTGGCCGCCGTACTTGCCGAGATAGATCTCGCCCGCGTCCCAGAGCGTCTGGAGGATTCGCTGGACGACCGCCTCGTGCCCGGGCTCCGTCGTTCGGATGAAGCGATCGTACGTGAGGCCCAGCTCGTCCCAGGTCTTCCGGAATTCGCCGGCGATGCGGTCCGCGTACGCCTGGGGCGACACGCCGGCCTTCGCCGCGGCCTGGGCGATCTTGTCGCCGTGCTCGTCGGTCCCGGTGAGCAGGAAGACATCGTCCCCCCGCAGCCGCCGGTAGCGCGCCATGGCGTCGGCGAGGATCGTCGTGTACGCGTGCCCGAGGTGGGGGGTCGCGTTGACGTAGTAGATCGGGGTGGTGAGGTAGAACGTCGACACGGTCAGGACGGGTCGGACGCCGGCGTGATGTGGTCGCGGCCCTCCCACGTGAGCTGATCGAGCGGCACCTCGGCCTCGGTCCCGTCGGGGAAGCTCACGACGACGGACTGCTTGAGTATCCGCAGCGACCGTACCTTGCCCGTCATGCACCCGCCGCCGCCGCAGGACGCGGAACACGCCGTATTCACGCGCGGCAGGTACGAGCGCAGCTCCTGGTAAGTAGAGAACTCGTAGAGCAGGCAGCACTTGAGGCGGCCGCAGTTGCCGAGGAGCCGGTTGTCGGTCAGCGGCATGTCCTGGGCCTTGGCCATCTTCACCGAGACCGGCTCGAACTTGCGCAGGTGGGACGAACAGCAGAGCTGGCGGCCACAGGGGCCGATGCCGTCCATGACCTTCGTGGTGTCGCGGGCGCCGATCTGGCGCATCTCGATCCGGGCGTGGAACTCGTGGGCGAGCTGGCGTACCAGGTCGCGGAAGTCGATCCGATCCTCCGCGTTGAAGTACACCGTCACGCGCCGGGCCATCGGGGGCATCTCCACGTCGACCACCTTGACGCGCAGGCCGTGCTCGCGGGCCATCTGCTGGCAGGTCGCCACCGCCCGCTGCTCGCGCTCGTGCCGCTCCCGGTATTCGCGCGCCTCCGCCTCGCTCGCCGCGCGGACGACCCGGCGATAGAGCCGGTCCCGCCGGAACTCGGGCAGCGGACGCCGCGGCCGTCGGACTTCGCCGACCGTCGTCCCGCCCGCCGTCTCGACCAAGGCGAGGTCGCCCACGTGCAACTCGAGGTCGACGAGCTTGTAGTCATCGGCGTTGTCGGCTTCGCGCAGGCGGATCCCAATCAGGAACTCGTCCATATCATCCATCATCCCACACCTAAGGCCAGGCGGCCCGCGACGATCTCGATGGTGAGCCGCGGCGTGACGTTGACGGCGAGCGCCGCCCGCGCCTCGCGGCAGGTGTCGATCGCTCCCACGATCCCGTCGAGGGTCCAGCGCTCGGCTTCGCTCGCGATGGCTTCCGCGCGGTCGGCGTGGACGAGCAGCGCAGCCGCGCCCCCGGCCTTGGCCACGAGCAGGTCGCGGGCGAAGAGCCACAGCGCGTCGACGAAGCGTTCCGCGCGCTCGCGGTCGCGGTCGAAGGCCTGCGAGCGCCGGAAGAGCGTCTCGACGCCCTTCTCGCGCACCTCGGCGAGCAGCTCCAGCGCCTCCGCGCGGACCTCCGCCTCCCCGTCCCGGCGTGGCGCGAAGCGCACGATCTGGCAGCGCGACAACACGGTCGCGGGCAGCGCGCGAGTCCGCGCAAGCACGAGGAGCAGCACGGTCTGCGCGGGCGGTTCCTCGAGCGTCTTGAGGAACGCCTGGGGCGTCTCCCCCGTCATCCGGTCCGCGTCGTCGATGACGAACACCTTGTGCGGCGCCATCACCGGGCGCAGCGAGGCCTCGTGCTCCAGGGCCCGGATGGCCGCGATGCGGATGGCACGGGCGCCCTTGGGGTTGGTCTCGGGCGGCGTCGGCACGATCACGTGCAGATCGGGATGCTTCCGCCCCGCGGCCAGCGCGCAACCCCGGCAGCGCCCGCAGCCGGTGCCCGCCTCGCACAGCAGAACCTGCGCGAA
>JBGPYK010000585.1:0-2260 GCA_041493245.1 Methylomirabilia bacterium
CCCGACACCCCCCACCGGTTTCGCGTTGCGGCGATTCACGAGTTCTTCGGCGAGGCCGGATCTATAATGCCGCCATCTCCTGACCTGGAGGGCCTCATGGTTTCACTCGTCGTCAACGGCAGACCTCAGAACCTCGACGTCGAACCCGACATGCCACTCCTGTGGGCGCTGCGCGAGCCGCTCATGCTCACCGGGACGAAGTACGCCTGCGGCATCGCCCAGTGCGGCGCCTGCACGGTGCACGTCGACGGCCAGCCCGTGCGCGCCTGCATCACACCGGTCTCCGCGGTGGCCGGCAAGCGGGTGACCACGATCGAAGGCCTCTCGACCGCCGGAGATCACCCGGTGCAGAAGGCGTGGATCGAGGTGGACGTCCCGCAGTGCGGCTACTGCCAGTCGGGGCAGATCATGTCCGCGGCGGCGCTCCTGGCCGCGAAGCCCTCGCCGACGGACGCCGACATCGACAACGCGATGACCGGCAACATCTGCCGTTGCGGGACCTACCAGCGGATCCGCGCCGCCATCCATCGCGCGGCCGTGCTCGTGAAGGGAGGCCGATGATGAAGACCCAGCTCACCCGGCGGACCCTCCTCAAAGGCGGTCTCGCGGCCGGCGCGGGACTGACCATCGGCTTTCCGCTCCTCGGCCGCACGCCCGGAGTGCTCGCGCAAGCGACAGGCGTCTTCGCGCCGAACCAGTGGCTCAAGATCGACCGCGACGGGGTCGTGACCATCGTGAACTCGGTCCCCGAGATGGGGCAGGGCTCGCTGACCACGACGCCCATGATCATCGCCGATGAGCTGGACACCTCTCTCGACGAGGTCAAGGTCGAGCAGGCGCCGGCCAACCCTGCGCTCTACGCGAACCCCGTCACCAAGTCACAGTCTTACGGGGGCAGTCGGGGCGTGCGCGATCACATCGAGATGTGGCGCAAGTCCGCCGCCGCCGCGCGGCAGATGCTCAAGCAGGCCGCGGCCAACGAGTGGGGCGTGCCGCTGGAGACCGTCGAGACCGAGCCCGACGTGGTGATCCACCGCCCGAGCGGCCGTCGGCTCCCGTACGGTCAGCTCGTCGACAAGGCGCAGGCGCTGCCCGTGCCCCAGGATCCCAAGCTCAAGACGCCCGACCAGTTCCGCTACATCGGCAAGATGGTCAAGCGCCGTGACACGCCCGAGAAGGTCACCGGCCGCGGCATCTACGGGATGGACGTGCAGGTCCCGGGCATGCTGATCGCGTCGATCGAGCGCTGCCCCGTCTTCGGCGGCACGGTGAAGAGCTTCGACGCGACGGCGACGCGCGCGGTCAAGGGCGTCAAGCAGGTCGTGCAGGTCAGTAACGGCGTGGCCGTGGTCGCGGATAGCTTCTGGGCGGCGCTCAAGGGTCGCCGCGCGCTCAAGGTCGAGTGGGACGAGGGTCCGATCGCCCAGGTCTCGAGCGCGACGATCACGCGCGACTACGCGGCGGCGGCCAAGCAGCCGGGTCAGGTCGCGCGCAACGACGGCGACGCCGACAACGTGCTGGCCGCTGGCGGCAAGGTGCTCGACGCGGTCTACCAGGTGCCGTTCCTCGAGCACGCCTGCATGGAGCCGATGAACGCCACCGCTGACGTGAAGGCGGACTCGTGCACGATCTGGGCGCCGACCCAGAATCCTGGCGGCACCCAGGCCACGGGAGCCCGCCTCACCGGGCTCCCGCCCGCAAAGGTCACCGTGCACACGACGCTCCTCGGCGGCGGGTTCGGCCGGCGCGGCGAGCAGGACTTCATCATCGACGCGGTCGAAACCTCCAAGGCCGTCGGAGCGCCGGTGAAGATCATCTGGACGCGCGAGGACGACATCACCCACGGCTTCTACCGCCCGGCGACGTACAACGTCTTCCGCGCCGCGCTCGACGCCAACGGCACGCCCGCGGCGTGGTTCACGCGCATGGTCGGCCCGGGCATTCTCATCCAGAAGGGCCGCGCCCAGGCGGGCACGATCGACCCCGCCGCCGTCGAGGCCATGCGCAACATGCCGTACGACATCCCGAACCTCCGCGTGGAGTGGGTCAACAAGGACGTCGGCATCCCCGTGGGGTTCTGGCGCTCGGTCGGCGCCTCGCAGAACGGATTCATCGTTGAGAGCTTCGTCGACGAGCTAGCACACGCGGCCGGCAAGGATCCCTTCGAGTACCGGCGCGCGCTCCTCGGCAAGTCGAAGCGGCACAAGGCGGTGCTCGAGCTGGTAGCGGCGAAGGCCAACTGGGGCTCGCCGCTGCCCGC
>JBGPYK010000359.1:0-3736 GCA_041493245.1 Methylomirabilia bacterium
CGACCCGTTGCACCACGTCCGGTCCGAACCACTGGCCGACGAGCCACACGCCTCCTTAAATCGCATACCTGACCCGCGGTGTCAAGTGTGGCCGCATGTCAGCCGCAAGGGGGAGGGGCTTCGGCCGCGACTATAACGTCACCGTTATTGCGAATCGGAGTACTTGACCCAGTACCGAGGCCAAACTGTCCCGCGACCTGGCGCGCTTGCGCGGTGGTTGTCTTGCCAGGGTGGATGCATCTATGCTGGCCGGGCCCCCGGTGCGCCGGGCCAGGCCTCGTGACGGAAAGGAGACCTATGCGGAGCATCGACATCCACGCCCATCTGACTCCCCAGTGTTTCTGGCGGGCGACCGAGAACGGCGGCGACTGGCACACGATCAAACGCGAGAAGGATGCGCGGGGCACGGAGGCCGCCATCGTCGGGGGCCGGCCGCAGCCGCTGCCGCCCCGCGCCAAGTGGACGCCGGAAGAGCGCCTCGCCGACATGGACTCGCTGGGCGTGGACGTCCACGTCGTCTCGCCCTATGTCGGGTTCTACAACTATCATCTCGACGTGCCGGCCGCGGTTGCCACCTCGCGGGAAATCAACGACGAGATCCGTGACATGACGCGCACCTGGCCCCAGCGGTTTGCCGGGCTCGGCACCCTGCCCATGCAGGACGTCCCGGCCGCGATCTCCGAGCTGGAGCGGTGCATGACCCAGCTTGGCCTCAAGGGCGTGGAGATCAACGATCACATCAACGGCCGCACCTTCGACGAGCCGGAGTTCCGTCCCTTCTGGAAGGCCGCGGAGCAGATGGGCGCCGTGATCTTCTTCCATCAGGCCGGCGAAACGCTAGTGACCCAGCGAAGCAAGCGTTATCATCTCCCGAACAGCATTGGCAATCTCGTGGACCGGGCGGTGACGTTCGCCACGCTGGTCCACGGCGGTGTCTTGGACGCGTGCCCGGATCTCAAGATCGTGCTCGGCCACGGGGGCGGGTACACGTGCTACGGGATCGGGCGCATGGATCACGCTTGGCAAGTCCGGTCCGAGGCGCGGGTGCACATCACGCAACCGCCGAGCACCTATCTGCGGCGCTTCTACTACGACTGCATCGTGTACACCGAGGAGGCCCTGCGCTATCTCATCGACAGCGTCGGCGTCGACCGGGTCGTCTTCGGAACCGACTGGCCCTACGACATGGCCCTGGACTGGCCCGTCTCCTGGATCCTCGGCATGAAGGGTCTTTCGCAGGACGAGAAAGAGGCCATCCTTTGGAAAAATCTGGAACGGTTGCTGAATATCTAATGCCGGCCCGAGAAGGGCACCGATGAAGGAGGCCTCGTCGTCCGGCATACGGCTCGAGATGCGATGGTCGCGCGTCGAGGAGTTGATCGCCGCGCCCGCGACGCGTCTGTCGGGACATCGGCTGGAGGTCGACCTCGACGGCCTGCGCGCGCTGCTGGCCGTCGACCCACACTTGGAGCGCGTCCGTCTCGATCTAGCCCATCCCGGCGAGCGCTGCCGCATCGGACGCGTGATGGATGTCGTCGCCCCGCGCGCGAAACTGGACGGTGGCGAAGATTTCCCCGGTGTGCTGGGAGCGCTGGCGCGCGTCGGCAGCGGGCGCACGCTGGCGCTGGCCGGCGTGGCGGTGGTGGTCACCGATCAACAGATCGAAAATGCCGGCGCCCTCGCGGTGATCGACATGTCCGGGCCGGCCGTCGCGCTGTCGGAGTTTGCCCGCACCCACAACGTGGTGATCTCGGCCTGGCCGGCGCCCGGCGTCGGTCGTTCGGAATATCTCGCCGCCGTCCGGCTGGCCGCACTGAAGGCGGCCGTTCACCTGGCGCAAGCGGCGCGCGACGTCGAGGCCGAGACCGTCGAAGTGTTCGAGCTTCCGCCTTCGGCCCGCGTGCCCGCCGCGCTCTCGCATCTGCCGCGCGTGGCCTACGTCTTCCAGATCCATTCCCACCAGCGCCCGACCAGCGTCGACGAGGGCATTCTCTACGGCGATCCGGTGCGTCGCATGCTCCCGACGGTGGTGCATCCCAACGAGATCCTCGACGGCGCCGTCGTCCGCGGCTTCATGGGACGCAACGTGACGACCTGGGCCATCCAGAACCATCCGGTGATTCGCTCGCTGTATGCGCAGCACGGACGGACGCTGTGGTTTGCGGGCGTGGTCGTCACGGTGGCCCAGGCCACCGAGCCCGAGCGGGTGCGCTCGGCGTTCCTCGCCGCCGGGCTGGTCGCGCACGCCCTGGGCGCCGACGGGGCCGTGCTCACCAAGATCGGCGGCGGCGCGCCCCACGTGGACATGGCACAGGCGGCGGCGCAGTGCGAGGCGCTTGGTGTCAAGACGACGCTGATCGTCGAGGACATGTCCACTGACGGCGCCGCGGAAGGTATGTTGCTCTTCGATTTCCCAGGCATGGACGCCCTGGTGAACGTGGGTAGTGGACAGGAGCCGCTGATGCTCCCGGCCATGGAACGGGTCATCGGCGCCGATGATCTGGTGTCGAGACTCCAGGGCGAGATACGCGCGACCTACGGCACGCTCTGCGGCGCCATCGAGCAAATCGGCGCCACGAAAGTAATGGCGCTGGTCCAATGACCGATCGATTTTCGTGTAGGGCGGGGGCTTGTCCCCCGCCGCTCGCAGACCGATGAGAGATGGTGCCGGCGGGGGACAAGCCCCCGCCCTACAGATCCACAGAACTGTCCCACGCCAGCGAACATCGATCGTGAATAGTTCACGCTAGAGAGGATGGAAGCGATGGAGACGTTGAGGGTTGTGTGTTATCTGAACCAGTTCTTTGGCCAGCTCGGGGGCGAGGACAAGGCCGGTGTGGGGCCGCAGGTGGTGACGGGCGCTGTCGGATCGGCGCGAGCAGTGCAGCAGGCGCTCGGTGAGGCCGGTACCGTGGTGGCCACGGTGCTCTGCGGCGACAACTACGTCGCGGAGCAGACCGAGCGGGCAGTGGCCGAGCTTGTCGCGCTTGTCACCGCGCAGCGCCCCGATCTCGTGGTCGCGGGACCGGCGTTCCTGGCTGGTCGCTACGGTGTCGCGTGCGGCGCGCTCTGCGCGGCCGTGCAGGCGCAGCTCACGGTGCCGGCGGTGACCGGCATGCACGCGGAGAATCCCGGCGTCGACCTCTATCGCCGACAGGTGTACATCGTGCAGACGGGCGGCGAGGCGAGCCGCATGCTCGACGAGGTGCGACGCCTCGTGGCTCTCGGCCTGAAGCTCGTGCGAGCTGAACCGCTGGGCACCCCGGCGTCGGAGGGCTACTTCGCTCGCGGCCTGACGCACAACGCCGTGGCGAATGAGAATGCGGCGGTACGCGCCACCGCGATGCTGCTGGAGAAGTTGGCCGGGCGGCCGTTCGCCAGCGAAGTCCCGCTACCCGATTTCCCGAGGATCCCGGCGCCGCGTCTGATCAAGACGCTCGAAGGCGCGACCATCGCGCTGGTCACCGATGGTGGTCTGGTCCCCCAGGGTAATCCCGACAAGATCGAAGCGCTGAACGCGACGCGCTGGGGCGCCTACAGCATCGAGGGCCAGCAGGGTCTCGACGCGGCGAAGTACGATAACGTGCATCGCGGCTACGACACGACTTTCGTGAAGCAGGACCCGCACCGGCTCGTGCCGGTGGACGTGGCCCGCGAGCTGGAGCAGAGCGGGGCCATCGGCAAGCTGCACGAGACGGTCTACTCGACGACGGGCGTGGCGACGACGCTGGCCAAC
>JBGPYK010000249.1:0-4748 GCA_041493245.1 Methylomirabilia bacterium
CGCGGGTATCGCGGCCTCGTGGCGGGCGCGAAGCGTCCGGGCGAGCGGCGCGTCGTCGTTCTCGGCGGCAGCACCGTCTTCGGGTATGGCGTGCGCACGACCGAGGCGTTCCCCGCGCTCTTGGAGCGCCGACTCGAGAGCCGCCTGGGGCAGGAAGCCGTGTCCGTGATCAATCTCGGCTATCCGAAGGAGGGCGCGTGGTCGTTCCGCGCGACCCTCGAGGACTACGCGCGGCTCCGTTACGACGTCGCGATTCTCTACGAGGGGTACAACGACCTGCGCAAAGCCCACCGGCGTGTCTTCCGTCACGACTCTCCGATCTTCCGTCTCACCGGCTATTTCCCGCTGCTGCCGCTCGTCCTCGCGGAGAAGGCCCGGGCCATCCGGTACGGCGGCGACCTCGCCGAGCGCTACAACGTCGAGGACCCCGTCTTCCGCCCCGACGTGGCGGACCGCACCTCGGCGGCAGCGCTGGCCGCCGCTGCCGGCGTCGTCCGCTCGCTGGAAGCAGTGCTCGGCCCGCTGTCGCCCGACGGAGCGAAGCCGGCGCTCGCCGTGCAGCCTGGCTGTCGCGAGCGCTGGCGCGCTTACTGTGCGGCCATGGAGGACGCGGTGCGGGCGGGCTTCGCCCACGGCGCGCGCGTGCTCGTCGTCACCCAGCCCTACGTGGCCGACGGCCACGTGGAGCAGCAGAGTGACATGGTCCAGCATCTCCACGAGACCTTCGCCGACGAGCGGCGGCTCTTCCTCGTCGACCTCGGGCGCGCCGTCGATCTCAGGGACCGCACCGTCGCCTTCGACGGCATGCACCTCACGCCGCAGGGGAATGCCGTGATCGCCGCCGCGCTCGTCGAGCCCGTCCTCGCCGCAATGCCCGCGCCTTGAACCGGTACAAGGGCGGCCGCCATGAGTGACACGAGAACGCGCCGCATCATCGACATCTCCATGCCGCTCGAGAACGACGTCATCTCCGACCCGCCGGGCTACGGGCCGAAGATCGAGCACCTCACGCACTCATCGGTGATCGCCTCTCCGTCCGCGACACTAATTTCACTGGCGGCCGGTGTCTCACCTACATTGACACAGAGGGTCCCACGTCCTCGGCACCGCCGACCGATGACAACGATCGATCGGCGTCGTTGGCGCGTCGCCCCTTCCTGCCCCACCGGTGGGTGATGCGAAAGCTCGCCGAGTTCGATATCATCGTCGTGTCGTCGGGCGTTTCTACAACGAGCGCATGACGCCGATTCGCGAAAGAAGTCACCCTTGTGTCGCCAGTGGGATCTCGAGGTCGTGGCACGGGCGCTGCCCCAGCGCGATGTCTCCGGCAAGCGGGTGCTGGAGGTGGGCTCGCTGGACGTCAACGGCACGGTGCGTCCGGGGATCCAGGCGCTGCGGCCAGCCGACTATATCGGCATCGACATTCGCCCGGGACCCGGCGTGGACGTCGTTTGCGGTGCGGCTGAGATCGACCATCGGTTCGGGCCGGAAGCCTTCGACGTGGTGATCTCCACGGAGCTGCTCGAGCACGCGCGAGAGTGGAAGAAGATCGTCCACAACTTCAAGTACGTCCTGCGGCCGGGCGGCCTCCTGGTCGTCACCACGCGGTCCTACGGCGTCGACTTTCACCGCCATCCGTACGATTTCTGGCGTTACGAGAAGGACGACTTCGAGCTGATCTTCAGCGGTTCATCCGGCTCTTGATGAATCTCCTCCCCAAACGCTACCGCCGCGCCGTCCACGAGGGGCTGCTCCGGTAAGGCGGTCGGCGCAAGGATGGTCTTACTGCGTCTGCGCGCGCCGGCGCCAGAGCGCCCACTGGCCCTCGCGCGCGATCTCGTCGTAGCGATCCGCTGGAACCCGTGGTGCGATCGCCACCAGGTGGAGGATGTATTCGCTCCGGGGGATGCCGCGCGGGAACACGTAGATCTCTCGTCGCGTGGCGAGGTGCGGGACGAGTCGCTCGTAGGCGGCGACGGCGGCGGCGTCGGGGATGCGGGCCATCAACGCGTAGGCCGCGCGCTGCTGAGGTCCGAGACGCCAGAACGTGATCCCGAAATCGTTCGCGATGCGAGCGGTCAGCACGACGCTGAGCACGAAGGCGGCGCCGAGCGCGCTGGCCGCACCGTGACGCCCGCAGAGCCGCCGCGCGCCCGCGGCCTCGCGCAGCCGCGCGTAGCCGTCGACGGCGGCCAGCACGAGGAAGGGCAGCACGAAGGCCTGGTACTGCGCCTGGTAGTTGAACAGCTTGGGGTCGAGGCTCAGGAGGTTCATGACCAAGCCGGGCAGCGCGGCGGCCAGGACACGGGGCGCCAGCAGCGGCAACAACGCGAGCGGGGCCAGCAACGCCCCGAGGTAGACGAGCTTCGCCGGCGTCAGCGCGATCCCGATCCACCGCCACGGGCGGAGCGCGATGCTCACGAGGATCTCGCCGAGCGAGCCGCCGAGGTGCTGGTAGCGGTTCAGGTGGTTGTACGTCCCGCCGAGGAAGTGTGGCATCACCCACGCGATGTCCACGGCGAGGAGCGTGGTGGCCGCCACCGCGAGAGCGAACCCCGCGAGCCAACGGCGGCGGGCCAGCGCGAGCCAAACGGCGAAGCCGACCACGGCGACGGCGGCGTCCTCGCGGCCCGCGAGGGTCGCCACCAGCGCCACCGCACACCAACCATACCGCTTCGCGTCGAAGGCGACGGCGGCCGCGATGATCAAGGGGATCGCGAAGGCCGCGGCGTGGATGTCGCGCACGTTGATGCCGTGGAGCGAGGGATTGACCAGGTAGAGCAGCGCAAAGGCGGCGGCGGCTGGGTCACCCACGCGTCGCCGCGCATACGCGAACACGGCGAGACCGCCGGCGCCCAGGATCACCGTCTGAACGACCAGCAGGGGGATCGGTCCTGGCGCGACCCACTGGAGCGGCGCGAAGAGGTACAGGATCAGGCGGAGGTGATCGCCCCACATGTTCATCTCGTCGGCCGCCACGTACGTCGGGACCAGCGTCAGCATCGGGCCGTATCCGTGGGCGATGTTCCACACGACCTGCACGATCTGGCCGAGGTCGAGGGCGTGCGTGCGGAGCGCCAAGTGGCGGGTGACGACGATGAAGCCCATCAGCACGAGGTAGCCGGCGACGCCGACGGCCACGGCGCGGCCGGCGTCGACGCGCGGCAGAGTGATCGGCGCCACGAGCGCGCGGACGGCGATCACGACGGCCGTGGCCACGAGGAGGTCCTCCGGGCGCGTGAGCGCGAGCCCCCCCAGCTGCACGCCTCCCGTCACGATGACGCCGAGGGTGGCGGCTGCCAGCGCCAGTGCCCCAACGTCGAGCGAGCGGACGACGCTCACGGCAGGCGCGTGTAGCGGCCGCGCAGGCTGCTGTCGTAGACACGTGCGTGCGGGTCACCTTCAGCCCCTGTTTTCACCCACTCACTTCGACGAAGAGCCACTTTATTGACGAGGCTCCACGCGAGCGCTCGGGTGACGTGCTCGGGCAGCAGCGTCGCCAGGCGGCGGCCCAGCCAGCGCTCGAGCTTACGTCGGATCGTCGTCATCCCTCACCGCGCTCGTGTTTGCCCACTGCCTCGCGCGAATTATTCATGAACTCGCACACGGTCGTCGTACGGTGACACGGCGGGAGGCGGGCGGCCGGCGTCCGGGTGACCCATTCCCGATTCGCGATCCAACGAAACAGCCGTACAGAGTGGGAATGGCTCGCCGGTAATCGGAGCGCAGGCCGCTGTGGTCAGAGGACGCCGCCCGCCCGCCTCCCGTCGTGTCACCGTACGCCTCGCGCGTCGCTCATTCACGAACGCGCTTGACGCCATGGAGGATCACGTTGCGTCCGAGAAGGAGCATCCACGAGCCGAGGGCGCGGGCCACAGTCCCCGCGGGCGCGCGCCGCGCGGACAGCCACAGCGGGGCCGCCAGCGGCAGGGCCAGCCACTGCTTCGTGCGCACCATCGTGACGTCCATCGAGTCCACGGCCACGCCGTGCCGACTCAGAATGTAGACGATCGTCGGGAGATAGGGAGGTGTGACGTGGGCGACCGCCTGCGTATTGGACGCCGCGAGGGCTCGTCGCGCCACCGGGCGGAACCCTGAAAACCGCCCCCCCACCAGGTAGTGCCAGCGCGACTGCACGTTGTTGATGTTCGGCGTCGTGAGGACGAGGACGCCGCCCGGACGCAGCACCCGGCAGAACTCCGCGAGGCATCGCGCCGGCGACAGCAGGTGCTCGACGCCTTCGAGGGAGACGACGGCGTCAAAGGACTCGTCGGCGAAGGGCAGAGGCTCCTCGAGGTCGAGCCGCGTAAACCGGACGCCGTCCACTCCGTCGAACCGCACGGGCTCGATGTCGGCCGCCCAGGTGCGCCAGCCGCGCGCCGCCAGCTCGCGAGCCAGCGCGCCGTCACCGCACGGGGCGTCCAGGACTCGTCCCGGCGGCCGGCCGGCGAGGAAGCCGAGGGCGGCCTGCCGGCGCCGGACCTTATTCTTGGTGCGCCGGAACGGCATCATGCTCGGGGTCGACGACGAAGGGGAAGGCCATGACGACCCAGAGCAGGCCGATGACCTCCGAGTCGCCGAAGTTGTACTCGAAGAGGCCGGCGACGAGGAAGCCGCCCACCGCCGCCAGGCTCCCCGCCACCAGCGCCCGATCGTCCACGCGGGAGGCCGGCAGCCGCGCGTAGATCCGTCCCGCCAGGGCGAAGAACGCGATCCAGATCGCGAGCCAGGCAGCGAGACCGAGGAGC
>JBGPYK010000060.1:0-9644 GCA_041493245.1 Methylomirabilia bacterium
ACTGGAGCCGTGGTCTGGGCGAACGCGGGCACGGCGCCGAGGCGTGTCCCGGCGGCCACCGCTCCACCGGCCAGCGTGAGGAACTGCCGTCGTGTCGTCGTCATTGACGCCTCCTGTGCAGCCTTCATGGAAGCCGGATTATAGCCCGCCGCGCCCCCAATGGAGGCCGGCACTCTGGGAGCTTGTAGAAAAGCGGCGCTGCGGCTACGGCCAGATGGCGGCGGGATCGAGGAGGAGGCCGGGGAAGGGCGGGAGCGCGCGCGATTCGCTGCCTTCGAGCCGCCCGTCGAGGCGATAGGCGCCGGCGTCGAGACGGAATGCTTCGATCGTCCGCGCGACGGGATCGACGATCCAGTAGAACGTTACCCCGTGCGTGGCGTAGAGGGCCATCTTCCGGCGCCGGTCGATGTGCCCGCTCGACGGCGAGATGATCTCGACGGCGAGGGTCGGCGCGCCCTCGATCGCCCGTTCGCTCACGAGACCGGTCCGGGTATTGTCCACGTAGACCAGATCGGGCTCGACCACCGTGATGTTGGTCATGATGCAATCGGTGGGGCCGACGAAGATCCGGCCGAGACGGTGCGCCTTGACGTACGGAATGAGGATCAGGGCGAGGTTGATGAGGACATCCTGGTGCCGGATGCCGGGGGCGGGCATTACCGACAGCTCACCCTCGTGCAGCTCGTAGCGCTTGCCGTCGTCGGGCAGCGCCGCGTAGTCCTCGTACGTCAGAACGATGCGTGTCATGGCTTGCCCGTGCATAGTCTACCACCCCGCTCGCCAGCGTCCCACACGATGCGCGTCACGGGAATGTCCAATCTTCGATACGGTGGTCTCACTCCACGCCGAGCTGTTTGCGCGCCAGCTTGGTACCGGCCACGAGGCGCTTGAGCTTCTCCGCCGCCACCCAGCGCGGAACCGGAAAGAACCCGCAGTCAGGGATGGCGGAGAGTCGATCGAGCGGGATGAACTTCGCGCAGAGGGCCAGCCGCTCGGCCACGTCCTCCGGCGTCTCCATGTAGAACGACTTCACGTCGACGACCCCGCAGGCGATCTCGCGGTCGACGCCGATCTCCTTCCAGTGATCGATCTCGGCCATCTCCCGGTTGGCGTATTCGAAGACGAACTGCTGGCACTTGCACTCGAGGATCGCCGGGAACATCCACCGGTACGACCGCTTGCCGCGGGGGCGCGAGAGGAGATTACCGAAGCACACGTGATAGCCGATCTTCGCGCGGACGCCCTCGACGCAAGCGTTGAACATCTTCACGTACTCGTCGATTTGGCCGGGCACGATGGCCGCCGACGGCTCGTCGATCTGGATCCAGTCGGCGCCTGCCGCCACCAGCGCCTTCAGCTCGGCGTTGACGGCGGGGACCATGTCCCAGCAGAGGGCGAGGCGGTCGTTGTCGTAGACGCCGTCGCCGGGCCGCGTCTGGATGTGGATGGAGAGCGTGACCGGTCCCGGCACGGTCGCCTTCACCGGTTTGTCGGTTTGCGTCTTGAGGTACGTGAACTCGTCCACGGCCCCGAGGCCCTTGGGCACGGTGACTCGGTGAGTAGCACGATAGCGCGGCACGGAGTCGTAGGCGTACAGCCCCGTCTTCCGTAGCGGCTCGAGGGGCTCCAGCCCGTCCATGCGCCCGTAGAAGCTTTGCACGAAGAAGAACCGGCGCATCTCGCCGTCGCAGATCACGTCGACCCCGGCGCGCTCCTGATCGCGGATGGCGAGCTGCGTGGCGTCGTCGAACGTCTCGCGCTCGTCGGTGGCGCCGTACTCGCCGGCCTTGACCTTGTCGAGCGCGGTCCAGAACCAGCCCGGGAAGCCGTGGCTCCCCATGACGTGAGTGTAGAGCAGGGGCAGCCTTCGCGTCGTGTTCATGGGACCGCCGTTGTAGCGTCTCCGGCGCGGCCGTGTCAAGGTAGGCCATGCGCGGGTACTGGGCCAATTTGCTTCGCCATACTTCGTTACTCGGTCGCCAGCGACGCTCAACGTACAGGGAGTACGCCTCGCGTCGCTGGCTCCCTCGTGCCTCGTCTGGCTCGCAACTTGACCCAGTACCAGACCAAACTGACCCACTACGCATGGACGTGATCGTCTTGGCCCTCGCGGCGCTCGTCTTGCTGGGCGGCTGCGGCGAGCGTGCACGCCCCGACGCGCCCGTCACGCTCGTCTTCAAGCACGCCCGGATGTTCGGCGACGACCCCGTCCCGCGCCTCGTCGCCGCCTTCGAGGCTCGCCATCCGGGCGTGCGCGTCCGGACGGAGGCGCTCGGCTCCTCGAGCGACGAGCAACACCAGTTCTTCGTGATCAACCTCGAGGGCTCGCTTGGGCGCGGACGCGGGCCGGGTTTCGACGTGATGATGCTCGACGTCATCTGGGTGCCGGAGTTCGCGCGCGCGGGCTGGCTGCTCGATCTCACGCCGTCGCTGGCGCCGGGCGAGCTGGACGCGCACTTCCCGGCGGCCGCCGCGGCGGCCCGCTGGGACGGCCGCGTGTGGGCGCTGCCCTGGAACTTCAACGTCGGCCTCCTCTACTACCGCGCCGACCTGCTCGCGCGCCACGGTCTCACGCCCCCTCGGACCGACGTCGAGCTGGCGCGCGCGGTCCAGGTCATCCAGGCCGCCGAGCGCGATCCCAAGCTCGACGGCTACGTCTGGCAGGGCAAGCAGTACGAAGGGCTCACGTGCAACGCATTGGAGGCGCTGTGGGCGAGCGGCACCACGCTGCTCGGCCCCGCGGGCGAGGTGCTCCCCGACGGCGCGCGCGCCGAGGACGCACTCGCGAGGCTCCGCGGGTGGATCGATCGCGGGATCAGCCCGCCGTGGGTATCCGCCGCCGACGAGGAGCTGACGCGCCGGGCCTTCGGCGACGGGCGCGCGATCTTCCTGCGCAACTGGTTCTACGCGATGGATCTCTTCGAGGAACGCGGCTCGCCGGTGCGCGGCAAGGTCGGCATCGCGCCGCTGCCGCAACACGTCCCCGGCGTGCCGGCGCCGGGCTCGACCGGCGGCTCGCTGCTCGGCGTGAGCCGGGCGAGCCGGCATCCCGAAGCCGCGGTCGCTCTCGCGCGGTTCCTGGCTGGTGAAGTGGCGCAGCGCGTGCTCGCGGGCGGCTCGGTGCTGCCGACGAGGACGGCGCTCTATTCCGACCCCGCCCTCGTGGCCAAGCGTCCGCACATGCCCGCCTTCCATGACCTCGCGCTGGCCGCGCGCCCGCGGCCGGTGACACCGGCCTATCTGATGCTGTCCACGAGCCTGCAGCCCGAGGTGTCCGCGGCGGTGGTCGGCGTGAAGTCTCCGGCGCGCGCCGTCGCCGACGCGCGACGCCACCTCGAGTACGCGCTGAGCGGAATCCGGTGACGGCGCGCCAGGACGAGGAGCGGCGGGCGGCGATCGTGTTCGTCGCGCCGGCCGTCCTCACGCTCGCGGCGCTGACCGCAGGCCCGGCGCTTTGGGTCTTCTGGCTCTCGCTGCGACAGCGCGTGCCGGTGTTCGGCATCGACCGGTTCGCCGGCCTCGCCCACTACGCGTTCCTGGCCACCGACACGCGCTTCTGGAGCGCCTTCCGTGTCACCGCCATCTTCACGGTCACGTCGGTCGCGCTCGAGCTGCTGCTCGGCCTCGGCGTCGCCCTCGCGCTGCGCGGCCAGCGCGCCGGCCGCCGGAGCGCGCTCGGCCTGCTGCTGCTGGCGTGGGCGCTGCCCGGCGTGGTGACCGCGCGGCTCTTCGAGTGGCTCTATCACCCCGCCGCCGGGCTCGTGAACGTGGCGCTCGGCGTGCCACTCAACTGGCTGGGCGACCCAGCGCTGGCCCTGCCCGCGCTGGTCCTCGCCGACGTCTGGCGTACGATGCCGTTTGTCGCGCTCTTCTGCTATGCGCGGCTGCTCACGATCCCGCACGTCGTCTACGAGGCGGCCGCCGTCGACGGGGCCACGCGGCTCGCGACGTTTCGCTTCGTCACGTTGCCGCTGCTGGTACCGGTCCTCTTGGTCACGCTGCTCTTCCGGACGCTGGACGCGCTCCGCGCCTTCGATCTGATGTTCGTGCTCACGGGCGGCGGGCCGGCGGGGATGACCGAGACCCTGACCGTCTACGCGTACCGGAGTCTCTTCCAGACGCTCCGGCTCGGCTTCGGCTCAGCGATCGGCGTCATCGTCTTCGCGCTCGTGATGCTCGTCGCCGCGGCGTACCTCATGGTCTTGCGCCGCCAGGAGGCCGCGGCGTGAGGCGCCGTCCGCTCGTCGCCGACGTCTTGGTGCTTGCGCTGCTGGTCCTCTATGCGGTTCCGTTCCTCTGGCAGCTCCTCACGTCGTTCAAGCCCGAGAC
This sequence comes from Methylomirabilia bacterium, assembly GCA_041493245.1. Taxonomy (GTDB): domain Bacteria; phylum Methylomirabilota; class Methylomirabilia; order Rokubacteriales; family CSP1-6; genus DATHGT01. Next base: position 4,330 of record JBGPYK010000060.1, read on the forward strand.
CGAGTTGCTGCGCGTGCCGCCTCTGCTGCCGAGCCGGCTGACGCTGACGCACTATGGGGTTGTCTTTGCGCAGAGCGCGATGCCGCGCGCGCTGCTCAACAGCCTCGGGGTCGGCGTGCTGGCGACGCTCGCGGCGTGCGCGCTCGGTGTGCCGGCCGCCTACGCGATGGCGACGCTGCGCGTCCCCGCCGCCGGCGCCCTCATGCTCGGCGTCGTCGCCACCACCGCCTTCCCCCAGATCGCCACGGTCAGCCCACTCTATCTCGTGATGCGCGGGCTCGGCCTGCGCGACACATGGGCCGCGCTCGTGCTCGCCGATGCCTCCTTCGCGCTGCCGTTCGTGGTCTGGCTGATGACCCGGTTCATGCGCGAGGTCCCGCGCGAGCTGGCGGAGGCCGCGGCACTCGACGGCGCCGGCCGCTGGCGCACGCTCGCCACCATCTACGTGCCGCTGACCGCGCCGGGCTTGGCCTCGGTCGCGCTCCTGACGTTCCTGTCGGCCTGGAACGAGTTCCTGTTCGCCTTCACGTTCACGGCCACGGAGGCGAGCCGCACGGTGCCCGTGGCGCTGGCCCTGTTCCCGGGCGTGTTCGAGGTCCCGTGGGGCGACATCGCGGCCGCGTCGATCCTCGCCTCGGTGCCACCCGTGCTGATCGTCGTCCTCCTCCAGCGCTGGCTCGTCCGCGGCCTGCTCGCCGGCGCCCTGACGGAGTGAATACGAAGTCTTGGTACGCTTGCGAGGTCGGGGACAGCATCAAGTCCGAGTCCGGGGATTTTGAACACGGCCACATTCCGCAGAGCCGCGCGTCGCCGAATGCATCCATGCGGCTCCTCGGCCTGATGCGGTAGAGTCGGGGCGCGAGGGAGGGAAAGGATGACGACTCAGGACGCGAGGACGTGGGTCGTGTATGGCCTGGTCGCGCTCGTCGTGCTCGCGGCGGCGCTCGTGTGGGTGATCTACCGCAAGGGTCGTCCGTTCATGGCCGGCGACGTGTTCCGCGCGAGCCGCTGGGCGCGCGGGAACCATTTGTTTCCCACCCAGGTCGCCGTCACGCCCACCAGCGTCGTGCAGCATACGCCGCGGTGGATCGGCAAGGAGGAGGAGTCGATCCACATCGCCCACGTGGCGTCGGTCAAGATCGACACCCACCTCGTCTTCTCGGAAGTGATCGTCGAGACCAGCGGCGGCTCGGGCCCCATCGTCTGCCACGGGCACTGGAAGGCTGACGCTCTCCGCATCAAGGCGCTGATCGAGCGATACCAGACCGAGCAGTTCCGGCCGTCGCGCGGCTGAGGCCAGCGCGGCCGCGGTCAGAGGGGCAGGCGCTTGGCGATGATCTCGCGCATCATCTCCGACGTGCCGGAGGCAATGGTCCAGAGGCGAACGTCGCGGAAGAAACCCTCGACTGGGAACTCGCGCATGTAGCCGTAGCCGCCGTGCATCTGCACGGCTTGGTAGGCGACGCGGTTGGCCGTCTCGGTGGCGAAGAGCTTGGCCATCGAAACCTCCCTCACGCACTCGGCGCCGTCCGCGTAGAGCGACGCCGCGCGATACACGAGCTGGCGCGCCGCCTCCAGCGCGGTCGCGAGATCGGCCACGCGGTGACGCAGCACCTGGCGCTGGGCGAGCGGCTCGCCGAATGCGGTGCGCTCGCGCAGGTAGCGCATGGTGTCCTCGAGCGCCTGGTCGGCGCCCGCGAGCGCCAGCACGGCGGCCATGATCCGCTCGCGCTGCAAGCCCGCCGCGAGCTGCTGGAAGCCCCGCCCCTCCACGCCGAGCAGGTTCTCCGCCGGCACCGGGCAGTCCTGGAAGGCGAGCTCCGCGGTGTCGGAGGCGCGCATCCCCATCTTGTCGAGCTTACGGCTCACCGTGAAGCCGGGCAGACCGCGCTCCACCAGGAACATGGAGAGGCCGTCGTGGCGCCGCGCCGGCGTGCCCGGCCCGGTACGCGCGGCCACGAAGTAGAGGTCGCCATAGACGCCGTTGGTGATGAAGATCTTGCTGCCCGTGAGGCGATAGACGTCGCCGTCGCGCACGGCGCGTGTGGCGAGCGCGGCCATGTCGGACCCGGTCCCCGGCTCCGTGATCCCGAGGGCGCACACCGTCTCGCCGCGCACGATCCCCGGCAGGTACTTCCGCTTCTGCGCCTCGGTGCCGTAGCGCGTGAGCCACGGCGAGGACATGTCGGTGTGCACGAGCACGCTGAAGGCGACGCCGCCCGAGCGGCAGCGCGCCATCTCCTCCCCGAGGACGACGCTGGCCAGGAAGTCGGCGCCGCCGCCCCCGTACTCCGTCGGGAATTCGAGGCCGAGAAAGCCCAGCTCACCCAGGCGCCGCCACAGCTCGCGCGGGATCTTGCCCGCCTCTTCCCACGCCGCGACGTGCGGGGCGATCTCGTTGTCGACGAAGACGCGGATGGACCGCCGCAGCATCTCGTGCTCGTCGGTGAACAGCGGATGCGCCATGGAGGCCGGATTATAGCGCGCTGACCGCAACGCGCAGCCGGCGGCGCGGGCAGTGGGTGACACGACCTCCAGACGGCGACAGGGTCGAGCGGGAGATCGACGAAGCGCGGGAGGACACTACGCCTTCGGCGAGCGCGGGCGCTCCAGGTTGCGGCGCGCCACGAACTCGGCGATGCGGGCGCGCGCGGCTTCGCTCGTGCGCAGCAAGGCGCCGTAGCGGCGCGGCTCCTCGCCCGGCGCGCCGCGGCGGAGCGCGGCCACGATCTCCTTGGTGGCGCTGAGCCCCGCACGCGGCGAGCGGGCGATGTCCGCCGCCCACGATGCCGCGCTCGTCTCGATCGTCGGCGCGGCCACCACGCGGTTCACCAGGCCGAGGCGCAGCGCCTCGCTCGCGTGGATCGTCCTCGCCGTGAGCAAGAGATCGCGCGCGTGACCGCCGCCCAGTACGTCGAGGAGGCGCGCGATGCCGTATGCGGGATTGAAGCCGAGCGTGACCTCGGGCAGGCCGAAGCGCGAGCGGTCGGAGGCGATGCGCAGGTCCTGGGCGATGGCCAGCATGAGGCCGCCGCCGAGCGCGTGGCCGTCGATCGCCGCGAGCGTCACCTGGGGTAGGCGCGCGAAGCGGTCCATGAGCGCCGCCTGGCGGGTGGCCAGCGCCTCGGCCTCCTCCGGCGTGATGCGGGCCATCTCCGCGATGTCGTTGCCCGCGCAGAACGCGCGCCCGCGCCCGCTCACGACGAGAACCGTAACGTCGTCGCGAGCCGCGATCTCCTCGACCGCTTGCTCGAGCGCCGCCGTCAGCTCACGGTTGAGCGCATTCAGCGCCTCCGGCCGGTTGAGACGCAGCCACGCGACCGCGCCGTGGACCTCCAGCTCGATCACTGGCGTGAACTATTCATGATCGACGTTCGCTGGCGTCGGACAGGTTCTGGGGGTCTGTAGGGCGGGGGCTTGTCCTCCGCCGGCGCCATCTCTCATCGGTCAGCGAGCGGCGGGGGACAAGCCCCCGCCCTACGACACGAAAATCGATCACCTCCCACGACCAATCGACCTGCCTCACCCGTGCGATCGTTCATGAATTTTCTGGGCTAGAGTGGGGACCGCGTGTCGCGAGTGTCATCCGGGACTGGCCTGAGACTGAGGCGTAAGGCTACGTGCGCTTGCGCGAGCGGCCTAGCGTGGCGACGGCGATGGCGGCGGCCGCGACCGCGGTCATCCCGGCGGTAGCGAGCGGCCAGAAGTTGGTGCGGAAGAACGGGACGGCGAAGAAGGGCGAGCGGTGCTGCGAGGGACGGACGGTGCCGGCGATGAGGCCGTCCACCAGCTCCATCGCCTCGGCTACGAGCACCTCGGTCGTCGCCTTGGCGAACGCCGGATCGGCCATCGCGGGGTGGCCGACGTAGCCGCGGCCCCCGTTCCGGAAGGGATAGTTGGGGACGAGACGCTTGGGCAGCGAGTACGTCGCGGACGGCAGGTCACGGTAGGCGTCGTCGACCAGGTCGGGGCGGAGCATGAGCATCATCGACGTCTCCCACCAGCCGCCGTGCGCGTCGTCGGCGAAGGCCTGCCGCTCCTCCGCGCTGAGCGCCCGGCCGAGCGCCTGCTCCACGCGGTCGAGGAACCGCCCGGAGCGGAACCCCCACGAGAGGTGGCCGCTGAGCGAGGCCATCGTGACTCCGGCCTGTCCCGAAACGATCGCGGCCGCCTCGTCGAGTGCGGTGAGGTGCGTCGGGCCGGCGTGGCCGTTGGCGACGAGGATGTAGCGGAAGCCGGCGCGGGCCAGCGCGCGGCCGTAGTCGACGAGCACGTCGCGCACGACGCGCGGGCGGATCTTCACGGTGCCCACACCGTCGAGGGTGAACGAGCCGAGGTAGAGCGTGGGGGCCAGCACCGCGGACCACCCCGACCGCGCGGCCACCAGGCGCTCGGCGACCTCGCGGGCGAAGTGACGCGCGGTGAAGGCGTCGACGCCGAGCGGCAGGTGCGGCCCGTGCTCCTCGAGCGGGCTCGCCGTCAGCACGACGAGCGTGCGCGCGCGATCGAGCGCATCGAGCGCGGGCATCGACATCTCCTCGAGCAGATGGACGTTCAGAAGCTGCTCCCCCGGGTGGCGGTCAAGTACTCCGTCTTCGCGAGGTCCAGCTCGGCGACGATGGCCTGGCGCTCGGTGACGAGGCGGCGGGCGGCCTGCTCGTGGGTGAAGGCCAGCGCGCTGAAGCGCAGGGCGTGGCGGAGGCGCCCGGCGCCGCGCAGATAGCGGTAGGCGAGGAGCCCGGTAAGCGGCAGGGATAGCCCGAAAAGGGCGGCGGCGGTCGCGCCCGCGATGCGCCAGACGATCCAGATCTCGAGCCCCCACGCCAGCGGCAGGCACACGATGCTCGCCAGGAACCGCACGGTCGCGTAATCCGTCTCCTTGCGGGCCATGCGGTGCGCGAGCCAGCGGGGCGCGAAGTAGGGGAGCGCGTTGACGGTGGCGCCGTAGAGGAAGAAGGGCAAGCCGGCCATGGCCTGCCACGAGTGGATCAACCGGTGTCGCGCCGGCGCGGGCTCGAGGCGCGCGCGGACCGCCTCGTCGCGGACGTGGTGCTCGGCAAGCAACGCGCGGTAGCCCTGGATGCGCTGCCAGAGACGCTCGACCCGTTCGGGATCCCGCTCCTTGAAGTAATTCACGGCTTCTACGATCGTACGCGAGAGCCGGACGAGATCGACCTGCTTTTCCCCGAGCCCCCGGTCCGCTTGCAGCTCGCGGATCAGCGCGCCGCGGTAGAGGGCCTCGAGCGCCCGCACGAGGTCCGCCGCGTCGATGCGGTCGACGTGGACGACCTGCGCCTCCATCGCCCACTGGATCG